>JALTNJ010000187.1 GCA_027000765.1 Nitrososphaeria archaeon
TGGACATTTCAGAGGTTAAGAATGTCATATTTTATGATAACCCTATTAGTGCTATAAGAAGGATACAGAGAGAGGGGAGAACTGGGAGAACACAGCCTGGAGAGATCTATTTTATAGTCCTTAAAAATACGAGAGATGAGTCAAGATACTGGGTAGGAAGAAAAATGGAAAAACGCTTGATGAGTGAGTTGAAGAAGCTTAAGCCTACGTTTATCTCTATGGATAAAGAAAGTGTAAAGCCTTTAACTGAGTTTATTGGGAAACATGAAGAGACGGAGAAAGAGACAGATCATCTTCCTGCAGTTATAGTGGATTATAGGGAGAGATCAGGGAAGATCGTGGAATATTTACGTGAGAAGGGTGTTGATGTTAAGCTGGAGGAGTTGCCTGTAGGGGACTACCTAGTTGGAAGATACTTGATAGAGAGAAAGACCATGCATGATCTTGCACAGTCAATTATTGATGGTAGGATATTTAATCAGTTGAAAGAGTTAAAGAGACAGCCTGCGGAGATACTTATCCTACTCGAGGGAAAAACTATTGACTTCACAAAAAGACTAAATGAAAAAGTATTGGCCGGGATAGTATTATCAATCCTAGAGGATTACAAAATACCGATATATAGATCATTATCTGATAGAGAATCAGCAGAAGTAATATATTCGCTGTTACAGAGACAGATCGTAGATAAGAAAGGTTATCACCGTATAAGGCTAGAGCGAAAACCACTAGAGACACCTGAAATACAGAAGTTCTTAATTGCTGGAATACCTGGGATAGACTCAGTATTAGCAGATAAATTACTCACACACTTTGGAACAATAGAGAGACTGGCCACAGCCTCGTTTGAAGAGCTACTGAAGGTAGAGGGAATAGGACCACAACTCGCTAAGAGGATCTACGAGGTTTTCCATACTATTTACCCAAAGGCCCAAAAGGATAAGTTAGATCTTTAAGGCCTTTATCTCCTTTAACACGGCTAAATACTTAAGAAGAAGATCTAGATCTTCATCGTTAAAAGAGTCGCTTTCAACTAGTGTATTAATTCTCGAAACTATTTTCTTCTCTAGATTATCTATAACAGTTCTCTTTATAACCTCCCATGCCTCCTCTTCATCCTTTGCAACTAATATTTTTTTATTACATACAGGGCAATAGTAGTCATAATCTTTATGAACAATTGGAGATCCACATGAAGGACATGAATATGATGTGAGTTTCCAACCTCTCTTTATATAATCTGCGATGATAGAGGCTGCGTTCTTTTCGGTCATGACCAAAAACTAAAATAGGAGAATACTGTATTTAGATTTTACAGTTTATTATAGTCTCTACTTGGCCTGAGAATGTTGTATTATTATATTATTAATATGGTTATTATTAGGAGGTGGTTAGTATGCCTAGAAAGATGAAGAAAGAGGAAATTGATCAGAAGATAGAAGAAGCGACTCAGATTCTTAGAGAAATTGCGGGAAACCGCCAGATACCTAGGAATATTAGAAGGGCAGCCGAGGAGGCGATTACAATTTTACATGATGAGAGTTTAACGCCAGCTGTAAGAGCTGCAAATTCAATTAGTATTATGGAGAATATGGCATATGATCCTAATATGCCAGTATTCGCAAGAATGTGGGTCTGGAAAGCAGTAAGTATATTGGAGCCTATAAGGGACTGAAAATCTTTTATTTATCTTAATTATAACTACAGTTATAATCATAAGAAAATCCTATTTTCTAAATCCTAGAAATTTCACAAAAAATTATTGATAATGCGGGGGGTGGGATTTGAACCCACGAAGGCCTACGCCAGTAGGTTCTGAGCCTACCCCCGTTGGCCAGGCTAGGGGAACCCCCGCATCTAATTCTATTATTTATTGAGTAAATGATTTTAAGAATTTTTATGTTGCATACCCACTTTAGCTTATTACTTTATATAGCCATATCTCATTCTCCTCGTATACCAATTCTAAATTGAGTCGTCTATTACTGAGTAATTGATATAACCTCGGGTTACCTATTACCAGTAAATATTGAATATTTAGTTCTTTGATTAGTCTGTTAAAATCGGTTATTGTAATTGTATTGCCGATATTCTTAGTGAAGTGTATTGAGATCTTGTATGATAGTTCGTTTGTGTCTGTACTTATGATAGTAACTGGATTCTTAGAAGATGGAAAGACTGTGTAAGTATATGAAGAAGATGAGAATGTTGTGTTGAATGGTATTTTTACTGGAATCCATGGCTCTTTGAATGAGAGAACATATCTTGATAAAAATCCAGAGGTGAGCTTTATTGACTTAATTGTTTTCAAGGATCCCTCGTGATTAAATGCGGGGATGATAACTCTATTGATGGTAGTGTTTTCATATGTAGCTATTTCAAAGTCTGTGGATAAGTTGTCAGAAAATGGAGTAATAGTAATTTTTAGTTGTATCTTATCCGCTGAATATGTTAATTTAATGATGTTTCCTATAGTTTCTTTAATAGAGAGAGACATCGAAGAAGAGACAAGAAGAGTTTCCTGATCTTCTTCGATGTAGATCAGTATTGGTGATGATTCATATACTTTTACAAAATACGGATCCTCTCTAACATATACCGAATAGGTTCCTCTTTGCGAGTCTATAGATACATAGTAGTACGATGCATTAATGTAAATATCTCCGGAGAGAAGAAGCCGGCCAAGGACCGATGACTTTACTTGTGATGCTCGAGTGAACCATACGGGTTGCATATCTGGGTATACGTAGAGACCCGAGGAATATGCAGTAACGAAAGGATGAAGCCCATGGGAGACAATGCCATAACTACTATTATAGAGAATTGAAGACGGTATCTGATCAATATATGAAAGGTTTTTACTTGGGAAGGAGTAGTGTCGCAGATAGTCAGGATAGATAGATGCAGATAAGAATACGTAATATCCAGATACTAGTATGAAGAGAATGAGTAAGATGGAGTAGATTTTACTCCATTTTATTCGGGTTGAGGTATGTCTGGAGACTGATTTTAATGTTACGTCTATTCCTATCGCTATATTTGTAAAAAGAGGGAAAAAGAGGAAATAGATAAAACGATCTAGATAATATGCAGGTGTAACTAGCGCAATAATTAATAGCGCCAACCATAGAGACTTTAGAATGGTATAGTCTCTCTCTGAATGTTCTTTTCTAAAGTGTTTTATTATAAAGGAAGAGACAAATGAAAAGAAAAGGTAGAATGATACTAGAGTGATCATTATCGTAAGGGTATTGATCGGGAAAGTGAATTGATATAACAAACTAGAGAGATATTCGCTGATGTTAAGCAGTACATCGATTAGTAGATTAAAGTTGTAGTATCTTACTGTTACA
>JALTNJ010000188.1 GCA_027000765.1 Nitrososphaeria archaeon
TATCTACGGGCTTATCATTGCTATCATGATACTGGGCGCCTAAGCCCTCTCCAGAATTTTTATCGTTAACCACGGTCTTCATCACACTAAAAACTCGCTAGTTTTTTATTCTATCCTCATTTACCCCCTCGGTATAATCATCATCTAGGTAACAGGTTTCTTGGCGGCTGTAACAACTATAGTTGTGTAGCCTATCATCCTGAACTCAGGCCTTATCTTCCCCTTCTTGGCCTGTAGATTCCTATAGAAGATCTCTATCGCCTCTATATCGGTAAAATATGTGTTTAGCTCGTCGAGAACCTTATCCAACTGATTATAAGTAGGTATTATAAGGGCTATATAGCTCCCGGGCTTAAGGGCGTCATATACTTTCTTAAGGATTGTCCACGGCGAATCCATATCAATTATAGCCACGTCATACTCGTTACTAGGCAATTCAGCGTCTCTAAAGTCCATTACATGTAGGTTAACCACTTCGTTACCAGGTATCCGCATAATATTCTTCTTAGCCGCCTTAGCAATATCCTCACGTTTTTCATAGGTATCTATCTTGCCTACACCGTTTAAAATCCATGTTAATGCAGTTGTGATAGCCCCACTACCAGTCCCAACTTCAAGAATACTATATCCAGGCTTTATCCCAAGCCTAAGAATTATGTATCCAATGTCCTTTGGATAGACTATCTGCGTAGGCCTACCAGATTTCATTATATAGTCTATTACGCTTGGCTTTAAGATTATCAGCTTCTTACCCTTATGAGTCTCAACAATCGAGCCATATTCTATTCCTATAAGATCACCTAAATCAATCTCTCCATGATGAGTATAGAACTTCTTATCCTTCTCAACCTTAACCAGCCACTTCCTACATTTTTTATCCATTAACAGGATATAGTCTCCCTCTTTAACCGTAGTCATCTCTCCTAACAAATTGTGATAATATCCATAGGATTTAAATAAACAGGTTGGTGATAACGAATGGATAAAAAGCTGTTTAGGGTAGATAGAGCTTCTCATACTCCTTGAGGTGGCGGGATGAGGTCTTATAGTCGCTGAACAACTGTGAAGCCTGCTCCACTATATTAATATCCGCCTCATCCTTGCCATGTATCTCAGTCAATTCTTTGATGGGCGCCAAGAGCATTATTGAATATCTTAGGCTGTTTTTCTCAGCTAGGTCCACGAGCTTCTCAACAGCCTCTTCACTAATCTTTATCCTCTCCTCCCTGATCCTGATCTTTATGATCTCACGCATCTCCTCCTTGTTATAAGGTTCAGTTATGATTATTAACAGTCTATCGAGGAGATCCATGGGTATCCCATGTGGAGAGACTAGGTCTGTTCCACGTATCTTTGAGAACCCCCTGTTTGATGCGAAGATTATGATTGGAGCCATCTCACTCTCAAGAGCCCTGTTGAGGAATGCAAACGCCTCTATATCTAGCATATGTATCTCATCGACGAAGAGGACTCCTGGTATTATCTCCGCCCTGCCTTCCTCGACCATATTCTTGACCCATTCATCCACTTCCCTCCTGACATCACTGCTTATCTCCTTTCCCTCTCCTGCGAATATAAGACTGAGGAGGCTTCCTCCACGGGCCCTCCTCATATCTATCTCATGGAGCGTCATTACATATACGAATTCCCTCTCCTTGATTAATGGCCCTCTAGGCGTCTCAACATATTCTTCTCCCTCGATGTCATATAGCCTTGGACTATCCTTGGACCTACCTATCTTCATCACCTTACCCGTCTCCTTATCTATCATTATGACATCTCCTTCCTGGATACCCTGCTGTAGAAATGCCATTGCAATCTCCATTCCAGCGCTGAAAGTCTTCTCCTCATCTGTTGTGGCGAGGGTTATCTTGATGCTCTGTGGGACCTGTTGATAGGGATTATACGGATGAGGCGCCATCTTAAGCTCTATCTTCTTAACCTCCCCTTCAATAACCTCCCTCAAGTCTTTGATCTTAACTCCAATAGCTTTTCTAATGGCTCTCATCAATACCTCAGTCTTACTCATCTCGGATGAGTATATCTCCGACCCGCTCAGGGATATAAAGGGCACGTCCTTCCCGAGTTCCCTAGCTATTCCAATTGCAATCGCTGTCTTTCCAGTACCAGGCGGCCCGGATATCAGTATCGCTCTGCCAGCCATCTTCCCTCTTTTAATCATCCTCACAATTATGTATGCAGCCTCCCTAGCCCTCGTCTGGCCGACCATGCCCTGTGCTATAAACTTGGCTTTCCCATCCTCTATACCCAGTCCCTTTATATGGGTATGGGCACCGATCCTCTCAAATTTAATTGAGATACTCATTTCCTCACCTCCCTCTCATAGGATGCTATTAGAGTTAGTTCCTCCAAATTACTATGATTAAAAAATTTTCCTTTATAAAATCTTGATTACATCTCCTAATCCTTTTTTCCAACTTATAGTTATGTATATTTAGTTGTAGAGGGAAGTGTGAGGTTGGATAAGATAATGTATGGTGGAGACAGCAACAGTACTCATAATAATGTCTATAGTTATCTGAAATGGTTTTTTCCAAGTAGGCCGGACGCCTTAGCCACAATATGTAAAGAATTATTTGATGAGGTTTATGTTGAGAAGGTTGATTTACTGCATGACATCTTCTCCATGAGGCTTGGAGACATATGTAGGGAGGAGATTAGGGAGAGGCTTGATGAGCTGATACTGAAAATAGGTGAAGAGGCTGTTCTCCGCCAGATAAATAGGGAGATAAACGCTTTTTTAACGAATGTTAGGGACAAGCTCATAAAACATTTTTCAGATGTAAACATTGTTTTCGATGACTATGGGTTGGAACCCTCTTCATTTATAATGGGTCTTAGGAGGAACATCAAGAGAATATGTAAGAAAACATCATTCGTATCTATGCCAGGATTATCCAAGATACTTAATATGGTCTACCTATATCCCGTGGCAATCGAATATATAGAGGGTGTCCGCGACCTATTTTCACGTTTCAGCGGTACATTAGTATTTCTCGATGAGTATGACGTAATGCTGGTGAAGAGAGTACTCATGTATAGTGGTGAAGTGACCTCACTATCCAAGTTTTTAGTGGATCTCCTTGATAGCGAGAGGGTCTTCCTAGAGCGTACAGCTGAATTTGAGATAGGTATATTTACCACGTGTAACGAATATCTAGATATTGATTTAAAGAACTATCTATATATCCTCGATGGTATGCCTAATATCAATTATATCCTCTCAGATAGATGTGTATCTTCGGCCTACCCAACCTTAATAGATAAAGCCTCTGAGAATCTTAATATAGAAACTATTCTAGGACTGTTTGGAGACGG
>JALTNJ010000189.1 GCA_027000765.1 Nitrososphaeria archaeon
TAGGGTGGGTTATAATCAATACCTATTCGTCGATCCAAGAATATTGGGGTGCCTATAATAATCCTCCAGTAGTAGAGATCCTTTCACCTAAGGAGGGTGATGTATTAAATGGCACAATAGAGATAAGGTGGATTGCCTCAGATCCAGATAACGATGAGCTTATAATATACATTGACTATACGTCAGACCATCCACAGCTATGTCCCTCATGCCCACCGCCTACTTGGCATACAATCGCCTATGGGATTGACAACACTGGATCATATATGTGGGATACAACTAAAGTCATGGATGGAGAATATTATATAAGGGTAATAGCTGGCGATGGAGAGTCCTATGTCTCAACCTATGTAGGGATAGTAATTGTAAACAATACCCTGACTTAGCATACTTTTATTGATGGAGACACTGGTGTTTGCTCAAAACTTATACATAACTACTACTATTCCAGCTAGTAAAGCAATTATTATGAATATTGTTGGAAGTATGAGGCTTAGGATAAACTCGACAATTGTCTTCCACTGCGGCTCAGGCTCCAAATCAATAAGCTCGGTACATAATGTGGGGGTATCCATAGGGGGGTCAGCATCGTATAATACCGACCTCAGCCTCAATATCTCTACATTATCTGCATTCACGACATATATCTTCAATGCCTTCAGCTGAATAATCTTCAACCCCCCTCCTTCGCCACATGCTGAGTATATTGCTGGGCCAAGGTTAATGATAAGGTTCTTTGTTAACTCTTTATATCCGATCATAGAGACGTAGATTCCCCATGAAGACCCGTTATACATCTGTCTATAGCTTGTCGGTGGGGGAGAAAACTCCTCACTATAAATAGGTTCGATGTATATCACTACGGGCTTATCGGAGTCATCCACATCTATCCACAGCGTTGTGTTGATAAGCAGGTTATCACTTATATCAAGCTCTCCAGATATGGGTATCTCCACGAGATACTCTCTTAAATATCTATAGTTGGATATGAGAGAGGATAGTACAGCTGCCTCCTTACTATATTTAAGTATTTCCTCTTCACTACCTATACCCAGCCTGATCCACCTAAGTAACCTGCTTAATTCAAGATACCACGACATATTTACCTCTAGAGCCGTATAGTTTAGAGGGACATCAGATGATCGTATTATGTTGGCGGTAGATAAGATTATATCAATTGGGACATCCGTTATCCTCACTCTCTTCTCAGGAGCCAACTCACCCAGTTTAACGTATCCTATCACCCTACCTGTATCCTTGAAACACATTAAAACCTTTATCAAAAGATCATGCTCTTCAACATCCTTCGCTATAAACGCCTTTATAATCTCTGGAGAAGGGTAGCCGTCAAAAGGCTCATAATCTACAAATAAACTTCCATAGTCAAATTTACCATCGACAGCTATATTGGCCTCCACCCATCCTCTTCCTATTTCTTTGATATCTAACAAGGTAGCATTGAATGGAATAGAGTACTCGAATTCTTTCTTCACTATATTTATTACCCCAATGTCTTTTGAGATATTTAATACGATATCCAGCTTAGATACCCTGAATAAAATAGAAATGCTGGTAATAACAAGTTGGTCATGCGTCTCCAGCTCCGGAGCCTCCTTGGGAATTATAAAGTCTTCACCAGGCGTTATATTTGCTATGACCGTTATTACGTCACCAGGATTACTTGTTTTGGCCTTTAGAAGAACTGTAGTATTCAATATTCTAGCTAGATCCCTATCATAAATATCGAGATATATCCTTAGAGATGGGGTATAGTTGAACCAATATGAGGCGGATACCTTTAGTAAACCAACTCGTCTACCAAGGAGATATATGTAATAGTTTGCCCATCCCGGGTCAACCAGTTTAAAGTCGGTATACAGGGCATAGTAATCTAGGTTTTTTATGAAGTAACGTGGTACATCAAACTTGTCAAACTCACCCAAGAGATCCACCACGCCTGAGATTCCTTTATCCCCTGAATATGATACGAATGTAAAATATAGCTCTTTAATAACCACCTTATCAAAATCATTTAGATCAGTTATAAGTGATAACCTCACTATGTCTCCACGTTCTATTAACTTACTATCTGATATAGTTTCATTATCATTTATTGTAAATTTATAGTCGAGGATAATATGGGTATCTAGGTCATCCGCGCCTAAAATGGATTTTATGGCATTAGTATATATACCAAATTCAACGATTATATCATAAGGCTCTCTAGGATATATAAATAGTTTTTCAACAGAGACCTCGACAAACCCTATTACCTCTCCATTATAATACATGTTTACATAAAATCCTCGTGGCGTCTTTTCCGACGAATAGGAAAATCCGCTTGCCCCGTATGCTATAGATAACCCTCCCTGGAGGAATAAGATATGTGGAAGGATGAATAGAGTCATCATAAGTAGGGAGGATATAATTTTAAATTTATTGTATATCATTCATAACCAACCCCTGATCTTAATATTGAGTCTATTAGGCCTATTCTCTTATCTATCACAAATTTTTATTGATGAATATCCTTATTTTAATTTTCATAATATTATGGCCTAAATCAATGAAGACAATAGACTAGATTTATTTTTTGATTGAAACAAAATTAATATTTTAAATATTATTCTAAAATCAGGAAAGTAGTTATTAGAGTCAATCATGTTTTTTATATTGTTTTGATAAAAATAAATATCTACTGATATCTATCAATATTAATTACTTATTTATCAGTCTCCAGCCAGAAATATTAATTTTGGTCAGGTATTCGGTGATGCATAATGGCATCGACCATCGGTTCAGGAGTTGTAAACTTCATTAGGAATATATTCTCTAAGATCGCTGGATTCTTACTTACACGCGTTGGTGTAGCGATCCTTGTTGTGGCAGTAATAATATTATCTGTTACTACTGTATTAGCATATACCGAATATAATCCTGCATCAAACGAATTATGTACCGTATGTCATAGTATGCAGCCATTTAAAGACGCTATAGATGAAACGCCTCACGGAGCGCTTAACTGCCATACATGCCATGAGCTGACGCCTGCAGTAGTAAACGAGTTAATTGTCTTCCTCACTGAAAACCCGAGTCCAGAGGAAATTAAGGAGAGAGGGTCAGTTAATGTGAGGCTTTTAGATGAGTGTCTTGAATGTCATAAACTCCAGGACCTTTCTGAAATGCCTATTCACGATGCACATATCAAGATATCCCTAAGCACAGGGTCCTGTAACCTATGTCACAATCCTCATTCCCAGGAGGAGCTTGACGTCGCATGCTCTACATGTCATAATACCCAGAGAATTATAGAGGACCACAGTGAGTTCCATACACTGGCTTTAGCAGAGCTTGATAAGGGCAATGACGAGGTGTGTCTAAAATGCCATTCCTCAGATGCAAAGTGGCAGATAGAGATATGTCCAGAGTCAGTTCTCGGTCTTTTAAGAGGAAACAGCTGTTTCGACTGCCATCAAGCGCCTTTAAATCCACCAAACGTGGCAGGAAAGTCTTGTACAGATTGCCATGGCCATTAGAAGGTTAACAAAATACTAGATTCACATATATTTTTTATACCATATATACCGAGAAGGGCAAAATTTATTAATATATACGTATTAATACCTTATATAGCTTAGCTATAGAAAATCTTTAAATGGATACCGAATGTTTATGTTATTAGGTGACATGACAATGAGTAAATATATTAAAGTAATATTACCACTATTCGTACTATCATTACTTATACTTACGGCTTCAACTATACCTGGGGCACTAGCATTTGGTAGTGGACATCCAGATACATGTCAACCGTGTCATGGAACCACTGCAACCACAACTGATAACATAAATGGAACTAACTATAATTTCTGGGATCATAGTATTACAAATAATGCTACACAAATATGGGGTAACTGTCTACAGTGTCACTCTAACTATGTTTCAGGTACAGTTCATCAGAGCCTTGGATGTAAGGGTTGTCATTCAGTAGTTCATATTGGATATAATAACTCTGGTACTTGGGCCGCATGGGTATTTGCATATGAGCCTAATATAACTAGCTTACCAGCTTTAAAGCCTACAATAAATGATTTTGTTGCAAAGACCACTGTATTGACTAACACAAACTATACGAGTGTATCTTGGGGTACAACTATAAAGAACTTGGCAGGAGCAAATGGTATGGAGATCGAGGTGGGGGTTTGGGATGGATTTAACAATGAATATCTAAGTACCTTACCTGCGGGTAGCATAAAAACTTCATCGTGGAAGCTATGTTTCAGTTGTCACTTCCTCGCTTCTAACCCAGCACAAGTAGGTGCATATAAGCTAGAAAACGGTGTATGGAAGATCGGGATACCTGAATATGCATTGAAGTTACCACCACATGAGATAACAAGCTCACAACTAACTGAGACAGTGGGTAGCGAAACATCAACTCCATTATCGACGATAATCATTGCTGCGATGACTGGTGTAGCCGGGATAGGCGTCTTATTCGTAAGGAAGAGGGAGACGGCGCTGTAGATGCCTGCAGCGAACTACCAACCTTTTTTATATCTCCTACCTATAGTATCAATTGTTTTCACCAATATCCTCTTATATTTCGCACCTACATCAAAGAGGTATTTCTATTTAATACAGTTACTTGCAATTACTGCCTTCAGCTCCTCATTCGCTTTATTCCTAAATAATATCGTCGGGCATTCTATTTTGTTAGCTGGACTATCCACTATCACGGCTACAATTTTATTTGATCTAGATAAGAGAGGCTATTCTCTACGCCTCCTAATCCTATTCTCTTTATACAGTCTCTTAGTTGAAGTGTTGGCTGGGCCACCAGTTACATATGTTTATGGATTAATTTATTTAATGTCTGCAACAGGTTATATAGGATTACTAACTATTGTTCTCACCCTATCTCTTGAGGAGGTTGATGAAAGAGACTGGTACACGTATACAGGCTTCGTATTTATCGCTATCTCCATGGTTTCCGACATCATGGTGGCTGTCACCAAATATGAATATGCTGGATTCCTAATGCACACGTTATTACTTGCAACGCTGGTGTCTTATTCTACCTTTATATTATCCATATATCTAGGCTATCGAACAATAAGATATCCATCGGCATTAATCAACATCCTAGCGGTTACTACAATACTCTCGTTCCACGCTTCAAACGTATCTGCCCAGTTATATGGAGGAAATCCAGGGTACATACTGCTGAGTTACTTCATTCTTGCCCCTGGATATATCTTGGTAAAAGAACACATCGAGATAACTTCTTCTAAGGAGGTGATCGATGAAAACCTTGAACGGGGAGTAAAGACTGGGTTATGGCTTCTATTTATTCTAGGCGGTATATTGTGGATAGAAGGATGGTTCTCCGGTTTTTCATCCTCGACATATGCTTTGGATCAATCCAACTTCATATCAGCAGCTTATCCATATATAGGGGCTATTCTCCCACTCTGCATAGGATTATTTATGAAGATGGGAAGGAGAGCGATCGGACTGACTTTATTATATGTATCGGTATTTATAGCGACGACGCTATTCATGGAATCTATTGTAATCGCCACTTTTGTATCCCTAATTATATCAATGGCCCCCCTAATCATAACCGCCCCACGGACCGTTAAATACAGTCTGTTCATACTATTAATCGGAATTTCGTTGGTATTCGCAGCGTCACAAGTAGAATTCCATCATTATAAAGAGAGTCTTATACTCCCTGTAGACAGAGGAAATTATGTCGAGGGAGAAATGGGTATTAAAGCAAATGCCAGTATCTCATCTCTATACGCAGACAAGACACTCGGTTATGTAAAGGTTGATTTAACGATAAGGATACTCTTCCTTAATAAATCGTCTATGACTCTTGAAGGAAGGTTTATAAAAACGGCTCTTGAACCTACGGTTGAGAGTTTCCAAAGAATGCTACTTCTTATGCCTCATCTCATAAGCATTAATATGAGGCCTGACATCCCGTTCATTGCAGCTATGGAGGGATATAGGCTCTGTCTACAGATTCCGACGATGGGAGAGGAGAATTGCAGTGATATATTGGCAGGAGACATATTAGTCCAGATCGATGTATATGAAAACCTACCTGTCATTCTACTGCTTCTTGTGACACCTGTCTTACTGCCTCCTATCACTTTCCTAGTATCTCAAACTAGGAAAAGGTCGTCATAAGTACTAGGTTATGTCTAGAACCTCGGCATTCTGATATTCAATTATCTTCCTCGGATTTATTTTACAGAGTTTATTTATGCTTCCGCCACCACCATATACATAAGCGTTCTTCAAAACCTTCTTGTCAACAATGGTTTTCACCGGTACTCCGACTGGGGGTACCCCTCCTACCCTGAATCCAGTTAGAGCAAGGACTTCCGATGGAGAGGCTAGACGTGGAGCCTTAAATAGTTTGGAAAGCTTCTTCATATCAACCTTCGAATCACCAGAGACGATTACAAGAATCGGTGTATTATCCTCACAGATAAACAGGAGAGACTTAATTATATATCTCGGTGATGACTTGACTGCCTCAGCCGCTTGCTTTACGGTCTTAACAGGCACATCTAGAGTGATAATTTCTCCCCCAAGGCTGTTTATCAGGTTCCTTATTTTTTCATCTAGATCCATGCCAAATACACCACTGGAAAATCATTATAGCCTCTAAAAATTTAGACAGGCTTCCGGAAGATATATATTAAAAGCCTGTGAATATCAATTAGCCTAGTATTTTTAGCTACAAATCTTTAACTAGAGCCATGAGGATTTTTTACATATAAAAACATTTTTCTCTTGGTGATGTTTATGGGCAACCCATATAAATGGCTTGGTTGGAAGAGGGAGAGGGAAGTCTATAAGATATGTAAGAAGCATTTTGACAAGCTACTTGAGATAGTTGAGAGACTTAACGTCTTTCTGGTTAAATTTAGAGAAGCGGATGAGGAATATAGAGAGATATTTCAAGATATATTTAATCTGGAGAGAGAGGCGGATACAATTAAGGAGGAGATAATCTCCGAGTTAACAGGAGGAGTTATACATCCTATGGATAGAGAAGATATAATGAGGCTTATTTACTCCGCTGATGACGTGGCTTCATATGCAAAAGCCGCCGCCAGAAAACTTGTATATGTAGATCCAAGTGTCGTGCCAAATGAGATTCTAGATAATCTGGTTAAGATTGGAGAAATGTCTCTCGATGAGATGAGGCACTTAAAAAATGCCTTAGACTACTTAATGAAAGATGCGAAGAAGGCTATGGAGGAGACGAATAAAGTTGAGAGGATAGAGGAGTCTATAGATGAGTTTAGAGAGGAGATGATATCCCAGATATTGAGGTGGGCTGATAAAGTTGATTTTATAAGCCACTGGTTAATGATGAAAGAGGCTGTTGAGAACATCGAGATGATGTCGGATAGCATGGAGGATACAGGAGATATAATAAGGGGATTGGCGGTTACCGACTAGGGAACCCCTAAGAAGTAGTATAAGGCTAGATATATTCCTGCTGAGAGAATCATTGTAACCGGTACTGTCAGAACCCAGAATGATGCAAGTCTAAATGCGGTGTCTTTATCGACATTCTCCTTGCCTCCTGCAGCGATCCCCACACCTATTAGGGATCCTGCTGTCGCCAATGAAGTCGATATTGGGAGGCCAAAGCCTATGTATATATATGGTAATGTGGTGAATAGATATACTACTAATGCATTACTCAACTCAGCTGCCAAACCAGTTAATAGATCAAGTCTAGTTATTTTAAATGCCATTGTAGAGATTACCTTGGGACCTATGAAATATCCTCCTATAGCTATACCTATCGATCCGAAGGCTGCTAGAACAAGCATCGCATTATAATCCGGCATCCGCCCAAGCTTCTGAGCAATAGTAACATATACACCTGTTGCATTTGCTATATCATTAGTGCCGAATGCATAGGCTGAAAAAGCAAGTGCGAATATCAGGGAATATGAGAGAAATTTCTCGAACCGTTCATTATAGACATCGATATTAAACAACTTTATAAGGAAGACTATTAGCTTATATAACAAATATGCTAGAAACAATGCTGCAAACGGCGAGCTTACCCAGCTTAGTATCACCATATAAAGTACCTTTTGGTTTATCATCTCCATTCCCTGGGAAACGAGGCCGTATCCTAGGACAGCGCCTATGATTGAGTGAGTAACTGAAACGTCCAGCCCCATTTTAGAAGCTATGAAATTAACCCATATTACAGCCGCAGCAACAGACGCAAAGGCCCCTGCGATACTAATCTCTGGAACAATACCCTTTCCAATGGTCTTCATAACCATAAATCCTTGGGTCATTGCTCCTACAGCAGCGAATATAGCGAAGAATATCACCGCTCTTTTAATTGATATTACCCCAGCGCCTACAGCAGCGTCTGTAGGCTCTGCAGCATCATTGCCTCCGAGGGTTATAGCCATTAAAAAGGATAGTATGAAGCCCGTGACCAATATTATGTTCTCAAACAACGCCTCATATACACCTCCAACCCGGAGGTCTAATTCAATATATCATCCCTTAGTAAAGAATAATTTATCATATTAACTCTATAGAACTCTAAATAATCTATATAGTCTATATAGAAACTAGAGTTTCACTGTCTATGTATATACATTTATGTTCATTTTGAGATTAGCATACGCTTCCATTCCCTATATGTTTTTATGAATATGGTTGTCGAGAGGATCAGAAGGAGAGTGAAGAAGATCAGTTCCATATATGGTATTTTACTTTTACCCCCTAGTTTAATAACAACCGGAGAGTTAGATGAGAGTGTTATGTTTATACGATGGTAGGCTGGGACTTCATAGTCAAATGATTTCAGAGCTTTATATCCAATGCCATCTATATCGATGTCAAATGACGCGTTTCCTACTAGCCATATCCTTAGATCTGTTCTAGGCGCTGATACAATTATCGATAACATATACTCGTTGTCCTTGTCCAATATAAGGGTCTCTCCAAAACCATATCCAGGGATGAAGATAGGATAAAGGAGGGTTATATAGAGTATATATGCGATGGAGAATAGTATTATAAACTCCAAGACGAGTAGCTTTGTAAGATGACCACGTTTCGACATCGCCTACATATTTGAGGATAAGCCTTATACCTATATATGTAGTAGTATATTACTCCTCTTCTGGTCTACCAGCGATTTCAACATCTTTAGCTCGATTAGCCTCAATTGTGATCCTCAGGAGAATCCTGTCAATAAGGCTCCTATTCGTGTTGAAGGTATTTCCACATATATTACATTCTATATCTGACTCCATTACAACCACATACCACGATGCATCAGCATATATTTTACCACAATTAGGGCATTTTAGAATGGATATATCTAGCCACGCCTCCTCCGCCAACTATACACACCTCGATACATTAATGATTTACATGGGAATATATTTAATCTCCACCAGATACAACGATTATTTCCCCTGTTATGTAGTCGTTCCGGATTAGGAACAAAACTGCTTCCGCGATCTCCTCGGGCCGCCCAATCCTACCCAGGGGTACCTTTTTAGCTCTCTCCGGTAGGTTTGGAACACTTCTAACCATATCTGTATCAGTTAAGCCCGGTGCAACCCCATTTACACGTATATTATATTTAGCTAGCTCACTTGCAAGAGAAAGAGTGAAGCCGTTTACAGCGGATTTGGACGCTGCATACGCTACCCTACCCGGGTGAGGAATACATCTGCTATTTCTAATGGAGGAGGCTATGGATGATATGTTGATTATAACACCCTGGCCCTTTTCAAGCATGTGAGGGAGGGCGCATCTGGTCATGTTAAACATTCCAAAGACGTTTACTCTAAACATGTGTTCCCAGTCCTGTGGATCCAACTCTATAAACGGCTTTGCAAAGAAGATTCCCGCGTTATTAACAAGTATATCTATACCACCAAATTGGCTGAGGGTCTCATCAACTATATGCCTACAGTCCTCGTAGTTGGATACGTCTCCCTTAACGGCAATCGCATTACCACCTGCTTCTTCAAAGGCTTTAACCGTCTCCATAGCCAGATCCTTATTCCTTCTATAATTGACGACGACTCTACAACCCTCCTCTCCAAGTCTAAATGCAATAGCTCTTCCAATGCCTCGAGAGGATCCAGTGACTATAGCCACTTTATCCTGGAGATCCATATATAATTTCACCATAAAAATAGAAGGGTTGATAAAGGATAAAATATTCCAGGATATTATATCAGTCCCCCTGGATACATGTCTCCCCTAATATCCCCATATCCAGCCCTCAACCCATCTAATCTATATTCTACCGTGGCAGCTACCCCAAGCCTAGACCCATAACTCTTTACCTCCACATCGTTATAGGCGATGCCTTGCAAGTCATATCCCTCTTCAATTATCAATCGACCATTCTCAATATTCCATACAAATCGTGGGAATTCCAGGGCGGTCTGTGGATCCATATTATAGATAAGCATATTAGTCAATATCTCCGAATGGAGTTGTGGCCTATAGTGTCCACCTGATAAGCCATGTGCATAAACTCTTTCTTCACCTACCAATACGGGGGATGAGAGGGTGTGCATAGGCTTCTTTCCAGGCGCTAGCCTATTAATATGCTGCTCATCAAGTGAAAATGAATGACCTCTACAGTTGAATGTAACTCCATATGTAGGTTCAGTCACCTTTGACCCAAAACCATAAAATAAGCTTTGGATACCTGATACAATCGTTCCATTATCATCTATCACCGCAAAATATGTAGTGTCTTCCCCTCCACTGCCCATGGGAGAGTATATACATTCTTTGAGAGCGGCTTCTAGAAACTCCTTGTTTAATAATTTATCAATTGATATACCCATATACCTGGGATCAGTGATATACTTGTCTCTGAGGCAGAATATGGTCCTGAATAGCTTTAGGAATAGGTTTATCCTCCTACTTGACCTGGGCTTTATCTCGGAGGGATCAAGATCATCCAAGTATTGGAGCATCTGTAGAGTTGATATTCCCTGTGTATTAGGAGGCATTTCATAAACCTCAAATTCCTTAAAAGTGATTTTAATGGGGTCTAGCCACTCAGATGAATAAGACCTGAAGTCCTCTTCCGAGAATAGAGGCGCCTCCCTATTTAGATACTCGACCATCTTCTCCATAACATCCCCTTCATAGAAAGCCCTTGGATCCTCTTTCAATATGTCTATTAGCTTTGCGAGTGCTGGAAACCTGATTAAATCCCCTGGGCGAATCTCCTTATCCAGGGGATAATATACCCTGCTCCCAGAATCCTCAGCCAGTTCTCCACGGAGTATATTCAATGCTCTAGATAGTGAATGGGAGGCGGGGAAACCACTGTAGGCGATTTCACGTGGTTTATCCAACAGTCTACTCCACTCCTCTGACCCAAACCGTTTCCACATATTATATACCGCATCGACTAATCCAGGTACAGTAACTGAGTAGGCTCCTTTAACAGGTATTTTACTAAAGCCCTTATCCCGCATTAAATCAATAGTGGCTCCTTTCCCCGCATATCCAGAGCCATTTATGTGATGGATCTCACCAGTAGACCCATCGTATATCAATGCGAAGAAGTCTCCACCTACTCCGCCTAGATGTGGGATTGTCACCGCTAGGGAGAAGCTTACCGCCACAGCAGCGTCAACAGCATTTCCACCTCTACTAAGAACATCCAGGCCATTCATAGTGGCAATTGGGTTCTCCGAAACAATAACTCCCCTACGTGAGAAGAATGGAGTTTTAAACATCCCTATACACCGATTATATAGCCTTAATATTAAGTAGTATATGACTTCCGTGATAGATATAGTTTATCAATTCCATGAAAACACTGGTTTATTTATCTATTTGATTATAATCATAATATTAGTTGAAGAAAAGGTTGTGGTTAAACATGACTCTAGTTAAGGATGAGAAAAGGATTTGGAATGCAACTATTAAGATCGGCGGTGCGGATTTCAAGCTCGAGTTATTCGATGCCTTCGATACATCACTAGTTTTTAAGGAAGAGTTTATGAATAAGCTGAAGCACCTTATCATAGAGCATGAGCATTATATGGCTGGTGACGTATTAACCGAGATAACGTCTCCAGAGGGAGAAGACTTTAGTAAATATGCTGTTTTCGTACTCCTTATCCAGTTGAGTAAAGAGCTTCATGAGGAATATGGAGAGGAGCATATGTATCTATTTGCATTGAGAAAAGACGGTTATGTTCAGCTCGCTGGAGTCGATTCAAAGGATATGGATGAGGATGAGCTTCTAAACATATTGTCACTAGCGTTTGAAGAGCCTAAAAAAGTGGAGTCTCTCATCTTAGCATATACTCCTGAGTAAAAA
>JALTNJ010000190.1 GCA_027000765.1 Nitrososphaeria archaeon
ATAAGAGATAAGATATCTGAGATTATGAAGCAGTCTAGTCTTAAGAAGGTTGTCAGCAAATTACCAACATTATTTTTATCTAGGATATCTTCTCCATCTATAAGATCTCTTTCAAAAGCCTTAGAAACTGAGGAACACGTCATAAAACGTCTTATGACCCTCCTATTATTACCCATGGATATAGGTAAAGGCTTGATACCTACCTTATTCGAAGAGATATATCATGGTCCACTCATCACCAAGATATATAATGTTGAGAGCATCATCGGAGAGCCAGAGGGCTTAATTGGAAAAGAAGAGATAAGTATTGATGAAAATAGATTCAATGAGATATTTCTCAAATTCAAAGGGAAAATAGGCTTGATGACTGGAAGGCCAAGGAAGTCTGCTGAATATAGTCTTTCTTCGGTGCTTAATTACATATCCTACGCACTCTATTTGGAGGATGGTGGCGGTGATAAACCATCTATATCACCTTTAAAGAGAGTGATGTATAACTTGGAGATAAACAACCCACTCGTTGTAGGGGACTCTGCAGAAGAGATAATTATGGTTAAGAACGCACGGAAAGCTGGTTTAAAATGTTTTTCATGTGGTGTTACTGGAGGAATGGGCTGGAAAATGAGGCTTTTCAAGTCTTTAGAGGCTGATGTAATATGCGACTCTACAGTTTCTCTATTTAATTTTCTAGGTGATGGTTATGGAACGGATAGGTGAAGTCACTAGAAAAACGAGTGAAACCGATATAAGGATCAGGGTAAAGCTCGATGGGTCTGGAGAATCCAGTATCAGATGTAGAGTAGCTTTCCTTAGTCACATGCTTGAGACATTCGCGCGTTTTTCAAAGATAGATCTGGAGGTTGAGGCTGAAGGAGACTTGGTGCACCATATAGTAGAGGATGTAGCGATATGCCTTGGGCAAGCTCTTTCAAAGGCTTTAGGTGATAGGCAGGGGATTAAGAGATTTGGATATGCTATAATCCCCATGGATGATGCGTTGATACTGGTCTCTGTAGATCTTAAGGAGAGATCATATAGCGTTATTAACCTATCTCTTTCAGAGAAAATCGAGGATGTCAGTTCAGATGATATGCGGCATTTTTTCAGGTCTCTTGCAGACAATCTACAAGCTACTATCCACGTACATGAGTTATGGGGTTCAGATAGTCACCATAAGATTGAGGCTGCTATGAAGGCCTTAGCTATAAGTATTAAGGATGCGGCTGGTGTAGATACATGAACATAGCTATCTTAAACTATGGAGTTGGAAACATTTTTAGTTTGAAAAAAGCATTTGAGACAGTCTCTCGAAAAGATGTGGCTATACTTAAAATATTGGATAAGAGGATTATTGAGTCCCTAGATATACTTATTCTACCGGGCGTCGGTCATTTCTCCAAAGCCTCTAGCCATCTCTTTAAATATAAAGATCTGATTGTAGAGGCTGTGGATAAAGGCCTTGGTCTGTTTGGTATATGTTTAGGAATGCAACTTCTAGGTATCAGTAGCGAGGAGGGGCCTGGATACGGCCTGGGGATTATGGATGCTGAGAGTAGGATACTTCCTAGCCATGTTAAGTTACCCCATATGGGGTGGAACACCGTTGAACTAAAGAGCCGGGACGAGTTTTTCACGGATATAAAAGACAATTCATATTTCTATTTTGCTCATTCATACTATCTCTCTCTGAAGAATAGTGACTTAGTGGTCGGAGAAACGAGTTATGGCATTTTCTTTCCATCAGCTATAAGGATGGGACTTATAGTAGGAGTGCAATTTCATCCTGAAAAATCAGGTGACTCCGGTCTAAGATTAATTAGTAATTATGTGGATATGGTGAGAAGATGAGAATATTCCCTGCTATCGATATTATGAGTGGTAGAGTGGTAAGGCTGATATCGGGAGATGAGAAAAATTTACTGGAGTATCCTCAGTTACGCGATCCTTTAAAAGTAGCAGAGTTATGGGTCTCTAAAGGCGCGTCTTTCTTACATGTTATAGACTTGGATGGTGCTAAGGGAGTAGGTGATAATACCGATATTATATCAGCCATCGTACGATCTACACATGTTAATATTCAAGTTGGAGGAGGAATCAGAAGCTTGGCGAAAGCACGTTTCCTCCTTGATATAGGTGTTTATAGAGTCATAATAGGTTCATTAGCTATTGAATCTCCTTTTATCGTAAAACAGATCATAGAGGAGTATGGTGATGAAAGACTCGCTGTAGCCTTGGATTATGACGATGATGGATCCGTCCTATATAGGGGGTGGGGTGAAAAATCAGGTATTCTTGTTGAAGACGCTATATCTCTTTTTTCAAATCTAGGCTGTAAATATTTTTTATTAACATCAGCCTCTAGAGACGGTTCTCTCTCAGGACCTGACATCGAGTATCTTGATAGAATAGCGGGGCTTGGAAGAATAATTGCAGCCGGGGGTATAGAGAGTATGGATGATGTTATTCTTCTAAAGAAGCTGGGTGTATATGGGGTCGTCATTGGTAGAGCCTTGTATGAGGATAAGATAGATCTAGAATTGCTTTTAGAAATGGTGTGTGATGATGCCTCTAGCTAAGAGAATTATCCCTTGTCTCGATGTATTAAACGGTAGAGTTGTAAAAGGCGTGAAATTTGTTAATCTTAAGGATGCTGGTGATCCTGCTGAACTTGGGGGCTTTTACTCTGATGAGGGTGCTGATGAAATTGTTTTTCTGGATATAACAGCTTCCGTAGAGAAAAGAAAAATATTATCGGAAGTAGTTAGAAAAGTAGCTATGAACATCGATATTCCCTTTACTGTTGGTGGGAGTATCAAGTCTGTAGGGGACGCTGAGGAAATTCTTCTTAGAGGAGCCGACAAAGTCTCGATAAACACCGCAGCAGTGGAGAACCCTGGTTTAATAACAGAGCTTAGCGACGTCTTTGGTAGGAATTGTGTTGTAGTAGCTATAGATGCCAAGAGAACTCTTCAATCTAATGGAGCAAAGGTGAAGTTTGAAGTCTATATATATGGAGGGAGGATCCCAACAGGTCTTGACGCCACAGAATGGGCTAAGATGGCTGAGGACTTGGGGGCTGGAGAGATACTACTCACGTCTATTGATTATGATGGGACAAACAAGGGATATGATTTAGAGTTAACCGAGGCCGTCGCTAAAGCCGTTAATATTCCTGTTATAGCCAGTGGAGGCGCAGGAAACCCAGGACATTTCCTAAGATTATTTAAGAGTACCAAGGCTGATGCTGCTCTCGCTGCATCTATATTTCATTATAGAAAATATAGCATTAAAGAAGTCAAAGAACACCTATATAAAAACGATATTCCAGTGAGGTTTTGATGGTGGGCCCGCCAGGAATCGAACCTGGGACCTCCGCCGCGTCAAGGCGGCGTCATACCTCTAGACCACGGGCCCAATGTTATACATATAGATATCAGACCCTAAATTTAATTTTCTCGTATAAAAGACATTTAAACTTTTAGTTATTATTATTCTTCACCTAAAAAACATTTTATTATCCTAATATTAGGTTCTTCACAATATCCAGTCTAGATATCTTATTTATAATTTCACCAGGCACTTCTCCCTCGACGATTATGTAGAGTTTCTGCTCATCCGTTAAATGCGGTTCTTCGGCAATGACCTGCACTATGTTTAATCCGGCCCTTGCCAAAATTGTGGAGATACTCGACAATATGCCTGGCTGATCCTTATAGGGAACCACAATTAGGGTAGTATATCCTAGTAACCTCGACACACCTATTAGAAAAGGCCCTGCAGGACGAAGTTTATCAAAGAACTCTTTTAAAACAGGATCTTTCTCAATTGTTTTAATAGCCTCTACAACAACCCTCCTATCAACAGATAATACGGAGGCTATTGATGAATAAGGCACTCTAATATCCTCGAGGTAAATAGATCCGCCTCTGACACTTAACCCATATTTAATTAGGAGTTTAACAACCTCCAGTTGCCTACCCTTACCATGGAAGATTTCTGTTATCCTCTCCCAAATCATTATTATCAAAACAAATAATTCAGATGGTAAAGTTATAAAAATTATTCATATCACTGAATTCGAGTTTCTTCTAATGTATAAAAACGTGCATTAATGTTTATAAATATGCTTAACTGTATATTTTTGTTATGTCTATACAAAAGATATATCTGGGTGAGGAACTGGTTCCACGTAGATGGTATAATATACTGCCTGATCTCCCGAAGCCGCTTCCTCCTCCTATTAATCCAAAGACGGGAGAGCCGATCTCTCCGCAGGACCTCTCTATCCTCTTTCCCAGGGAGATTCTAGAGCAGGAGATATCGCTAAATACATTCATCGATATACCCGATGAAGTTATAGAAATATATCGTCTATGGAGACCGACTCCACTCATAAGGGCCAAACGTTTTGAGGAGATGCTTAAGACGCCTGCCAAAATCTTTTTTAAATATGAGGGAGTAAGCCCCACAGGAAGCCATAAAGTAAATACATCTGTACCACAGGCTTTTTACAATATTAAAGAGGGTGTAGAGAGGCTTACAACAGAGACTGGGGCTGGTCAATGGGGAAGTGCACTGGCTTTTGCAACTAACATCTATGGTGTTAGACTTACTGTGTATATGGTCAAGGTAAGCTATTATCAAAAGCCTTATAGAAAAGCCTTGATGAGGCTGTGGGGGGCTGAGGTCATTCCTAGCCCTAGCAAACATACATCATTTGGAAGAAGAATATTAGAGGAGGACCCAAATAACCCTGGGAGCTTGGGTATAGCTATTAGCGAGGCAATTGAAGATGCCGTTACACATGAGGACACAAAGTATTCGCTGGGAAGTGTTCTGAACCATGTCCTACTACATCAGACGATAATAGGGTTAGAAGCGATTAAGCAGATGGAGTTGCTAGACCATATGCCCGACTATGTAATTGGATGTGTTGGTGGTGGAAGCAATTTCGCTGGACTGGCTTTTCCATTTTATAGGCTGAAGAAGAAAGGTCTCCTACCTGATCTAAAAATCATCGCTGCTGAATCAACGGCAAGCCCATCATTGACATACGGTGATTACCGATATGACTATGGGGATACTGCGGGAATGACTCCCAAGCTGAAGATGCACACTCTCGGTCATAAACACGTACCTGCACCGATACATGCAGGTGGCCTTAGATATCATGGAGCAGCTCCAACAGTAAGTTTACTTAAAGAGGAGGGTATCATTGAGGCTAGAGCTTATAATCAGCTAGAGGTCTTTAAAGTAGCTAAGTTATTTGCAGAGGCCGAGGGGATAGTTCCAGCCCCAGAGACCGCACATGCAATAAAGGCTGCGTATGACGTTGCTCTTGACGCTAAAAGAAATGGAGAAGAAAAGGTGATATTATTTAACTTCAGTGGACACGGCCTTTTAGATCTACAGGCATATGAGGAATACATGGAGAATAAACTACAGCCTTATGAATACAATGGTGGATAATCAATATCTAAAATACTAATGTAATAATAATCTTCTAAACTTTCTTTTTCTCGATCCTTAGATTCTCCTAGTTTATAGATTAATTATTTTACTTATCTCGATAATATCTAAACTGGGCAATAAGGCTGGCGGTGGGTACATGAGGAGCACGTTATGGAAAGGAGTGGGCTTTGGACTTACTTCAGGGGTAATTACTACACTGGGTGTAATAGTTGGGTTGCAAGCAGGTACCCACTCTAGATTAGCTGTTTTGGCAGGTATATTAGTGATAGCGATAGCAGATGCCCTTAGCGATGCTATGGGAATCCATGTGTCTGAGGAGGCGGAGATGGAGCATTCAACTAAGGAGCAGTGGGAGGCTGCATTATTCACATTCATTTCTAAATTCATATTTACCTTAAGCTTCATAATTCCCGTAACTCTATTTGAAGAATATACAGCTGTAATGGCGAGTGTTATATGGGGCCTTATTTTGATCACCATATTCAGCTTCCACATGGCAAGGGTGCAGGGACAGAATCCCGTCAAAGTCGTTTTAGAGCATGTTACTATAACGATGATCGTGGTTTTCCTCACGCATTACGTTGGTGAAATGGTGTATACTCTCTGGAGTGTATAATATAGCTTCTTACCAGGATCATTGAAAACATGGCTAATAACGTCTATATCTATATAAATATATGGTTATGGGAAATTAATCTCTACTAGAGAAACATTTATCTAGATTAAATGGTGTCTCATATGGGGATTAAAGAGGCATTTATATCAACAAGACCATGGAGTTTTCCAATGACTTTTATAGTAGCTACTGTAGGAGCTGTATATGCATATATAGATACAGGTGTCTTCGAACCCATAATCTATATATTGACAGCTATCGGTGTTGTATTACTCCATGCCAGTGTAAATCTAATGAACGACTATTTTGACTATAAAAGTGAGGTTGATACCCTAGAGGCCCCAACAGTGAAATATAGGCCTCACCCAATTATAGCAGGCCTATACTCACCTAATGCAATACTATTTTTCAGTATATTATACGCGTTGATCGGGTTGTCAATAGGAATATACCTAACGTTTGTCACCGACATAATGACCTTATATCTCGGATTAATCGGCATAGGCCTAGTCTATGCATATACGGGTTATCCAATAAACCTGAAGTATAGGGCCCTAGGGGAGGTCGAAGTATTTCTAGTGTGGGGCCTCCTAATATCATTAGGTGCATACTATGTCCAGGTACAGAAGCTCTCATATACAGTCATGCTTGTATCTACACCATTAGGCCTACTCATAACTGCTGTTCTCCTAGCCAATAACTTACGTGATATTGCGTTTGATAGTAAATCAGGTATTAAAACGCTACCCATTATATTAGGTAAGGAAACTGGCTTAAAGATCTATGAGTTTCTGTTATACGCCCCGTATATAATCATAGTCATACTAGCGTTGATGAGGATAATTCCTCTCCTTACACTAGCATCTCTAATAACAGCGCCTAAGGCTAGAGGCCTAGTAAATCTATTTAAGAAACATATTCCAGAGCCAGCGGATCCCATGACCGCGGGGCATGTACTACAGTTCGGCATAGTCTACTTAATCAGCATGATTATTGGTGGGATATTCGGGATATAATCCACTTTTATCTCTTTATGTTACTTTACTCTTGCTAGCCTTAGTATATTAAGTAATAGGAAAAGCGTTATTCCATCATCACCAACTGCTACTGTAAACCAAAGTGGTATGAAGCCCATAACGCCAAGGGCACCCAAAAGCAGTTTTGTACCTAGTGATATAGCTATGTTCTGCCTCGCTATCTCCACTGTTTTCTTACTAAGTTTATAGATATATGGTATTTGGGTGAGTCTGTTTTTAACAAGCACCATATCCGCCGACTCCAAGGCGACATCCGCCCCTACATCACTCATAGCTATCCCTACGTCTGAGGCTGCAAGAGCAGGTGCATCATTAATTCCATCTCCTATCATTGCCACAGGTCCATTCTTAGACTGAAACCTACTTACTAACTCAAGTTTCTCTTCAGGTAGTAGCTCAGCATAATATTCGTCTACACCTAGTTCTCTTGCGATTTCTCGCGCTACATCTTCCTTATCTCCAGTCAATATTACTGTATATATCCCCATTTCTTTTAGTCTCTTAATAGCTTCTACAGCGTCTTCCCGAACTCTGTCTGCCAGACATAGCCGAGCTGCAAGGGATTTCTCCATTATGACAAATACCTTGGTGTGAGTGTCATCACTTACCAACTCCTTTACATTAAGTCCTTTTCTATCCTCAAGCATCTCAACTCCTCCAACCATCACCGTCCTGCCGTTTACAACACCGATTATCCCTTTTCCAGGTATTTCTCTAACATTGGCAACTTTCATATCTCTAAAGTTAATATCCTCTTTTTCAGCCATTCTAACTATTGCCTTTGCAATTGGATGGTTTGAATATCTCTCTAGTGCAGCTGCATATGCAAGTACCTCCTTATCTTGGAAGTAAGAGTTTCTGCAGTCTGTAAGTATAGAGGGTGAGCCTAGTGTTAGTGTACCCGTTTTATCAAATATGGCTGTCTTTATCTCAGCCATCTTCTCAATGTATACTCCGCCTTTTATAATAATTCCTTTTCTTGCAGAGAGTGTAATAGCCGAGAAGAATGTGGCAGGGACTGATATGATAAATGCACTTGGGCATGCTATTACCAAAACTATCAAGGCCCTATAAATCCATGTTCTAATAGGCTCGCCCATAAATAGAGGCGGCACCACAGCTGTAATTACAGCTGCGATAATAATCGCTGGGACATAGTATCTAGAGAATCTATCGACGAGGTTTTCTATCTTAGCCTTCTTACTCCTAGCTTCTAATACTAGTTTCACGATCTTTGAAACTAAGGTCTCTTCAGGAAGCTTAGTAACACGTACCTTAAGTATACCATTTACATTCAGAGTACTTCCATATACCTCATCACCAGTTTTCTTGAAGACGGGCATAGACTCGCCTGTTACAATAGACTCATCTACATAAGACTCTCCACCAATCACCACTCCATCGAGGGGTATCCTCTCCCCTGGCTTTATAAGTATTTCCATACCAGGCATAACCTTCTTAATATCAATAAGCTCCTCCTTATTACCCCTAATTACACGGGCCTTTTCAGGAATATACTTAACTAGTTTCTCCACGGTCTTTCTAGCCCTATCCTCTATATAATGCTCAAAATATTCAGCGAAGGAAAAGAGTAGTAGGATCGTGGCTGCCTCAAAGATATAATCTAGATATAGCGCAGATAATGATGCTATGCCCATTAAACTCTCTGTGGTAAATGTCTTCTCCCTTATCAACCTCTCGAATCCTAAGTATCCTATATATAGTCCTATCGGCGTTACTACAACATGGTATATTAAATCAGACACTACCCCCTCTTCATCGATAATTGGAACAGTAAATCCTAGAGGTATCCCATTAAAAAATAAGTCAAGCATATATGCTACAATTATAGTAGTAGCTAGGATTATACCGAGGAATACCCAATTAACCTCATGTTCCTCATGCCCATGATCACCATGGGTATGGTCGTGACTATTATGCTCCCTCATCTTAATCAAAATATAAAAGGGTGTGTTCATGACTATATTAAGATTGTGCTAAAAAACACATATTTCATATTATTGTAATATTAATAAATATACAAAAAGTTAATATTAGTAGAGACTATGACGGTAATCAGTATTACCCTCCCATATGAACTACTAAATAAATTAGATGAGCTTGTTAAGGACAGAGGCTATTACAGCAGATCAGAGGCAATTAGAGACGCTATTCGTGGAATGATTGAAGAATCTCGATTGATCAGGGCAGAGAAAGTCGCTACTACAATTATGGTTACATACATACGAGGACGTGATGGAGTTGACCGTAGACTAAGTGAACTGAAACATGAGTTCAACGACGTGGTGGTGGAGAGTATACACAGACACCTAGGAAAAAAATACTGTATTGATATAATGATCGCTGAAGGACCTATAGATAGAATACGAGTCCTAATAGGTAGGATACGGGGGATCCATAACATTGAGCAGGTGAAAGCACTTTTTATTCCTCTATAATCAATGCGTATGTCTTATATTCATCTGCTGAAACCCCCTAGTATCATTTGGGTTTTATATTCAAATATTTCCGCTGAATATCTCCATCAACGTTAATTCATCCTATTATCTATCTCTTTAAAAGCCTTAAATTCAAAAGTGTAGTGAAAATATTATTTGGTGTATTTTATGAGAATCTCTGAGGCTCAGGAATATGTTATGGGAATAATAAAAAAATATGGTATAAAAAGAGAGCCTCTAGCCTCATTGGCCGGGATACTGGAGGAATTAGGTGAACTTTCTTCAGTAATGTTAGTGAAAGAAGGCTTTAAAACAGGTTCATTAGATGAGGACATAGATTATAAGTTAGCCGAGGTCTTTTTCGAGCTACTAAAGCTTGCAGTAGAATACAACATAGATCTTGAAATAGCATTTACAAAAGCGATAAAAAGGTGGGAAGGCAACTCTCCTAGATGGATATAAAGCGATTAACCTATCTGCAGGGTGGTGCGGGGGGTGGGATTTGAACCCACGAAGGCCTACGCCAGTGGAGCCTCAGTCCACCCCCGTTGGCCAGGCTAGGGGAACCCCCGCTCGTTTGGTCGTTCTATATTTTTTGTATTTGGTTTGTTGTTATAAATTTTTTGTTATTGGTATGTGACTTCTCCACCTAGTTCATCTATCTTCTCTATTATTTCGTTGGCAGCGTCTTCAACTAATTTTATAGCATCTCTTTCCGTATCTGCATATGTAGTTATATGTATTTCCAGGACCGGTCCCTTTGTCTCATGTCCTCTTGGATGACTTTTAATATATATCTTTGGATACTTCTTCATAAGCTCATCAATATAAGGTGCAAATGCTGATTCGGGTATACCCACAACCCCAATGCTTTTCTCAGCATAATATTTATGAGGCGCTTTTTCGGCAAGGATCTTTTCAAGGTTTTCCTCGAATATAGCTTTCATCTCTCTCGGCACACCTGGTAAGGCGACTATTAGCTTTCTATTAGTCTCTATAAGGATTCCGGGAGCAGTACCCGCTGAATTCGATAGAGATACTGATCCTTCTGGCATTTTAGCCATTTTTAGCCTTGCTTCTGTAAGCTCCATATTCGCCTCCTCAAATTTTCTCTTAACCTCTTCATATGCATCTGGATTTATCACCCACTTCCTGTTTAGTGCCTTGGCTAAGGCCTCACTTGTTTTATCGTCGAATGTAGGCCCCAATCCCCCTGTACTAATAATGAGGTCGGCGTGTCTTACCGCTTCTCTAAATGTATGTATTATCTCATCCTCTTCATCGGGTATTGTAATCATCCTTCTTACCTCGATTCCCATTGTAGTCAGCTTTTTCGCTAGCCACGCTGAGTTTGTATTCACGATTCTACCTATGAGTATCTCATTGCCTATAGTGATTATCCATGCCTTCATAGTAATAACCTAAATTTTTATTGTATCTTTCTTTAAAATAATTTAACTTAAATATCAACTGATTGAATAACACTGTTGTAGGAGGTGAAGGAACGTTGGCTCTGGACTTGGGACTAGGTAAGCAGTCGATTGGATTTGAGTCGATTAGGCTATCGGCGCCAGAGAAAAAGGGAGATCCTTCTAAGATATATGACGTTATAATAATAGGCTCTGGACCTGCAGGTTTCACAGCAGGTATTTACGCGGCTAGAGCTGGGCTAGATACACTTATCGTAGCTGGCTATTCATGGGGTGGTCAGCCGATGATCACCACATTAATAGAGAATTATCCGGGTTTCCCAGAGGGTATTAATGGACCTGAGCTAATGGATAGGATGAGGAAGCAGGTGGCTCGTTTTGGAGTGGAGTTTGTAGATGCTGACGCAACGAAGCTTGAATTAAGTAAACGGCCGTTTGAGGTTTATGTGGGCGAGACTATATTCAGGGGTAAGGCAATTATAATAGCCACTGGAGCAAAGCATAGGGAGCTCGGGCTTGAGGCTGAGAAGCGTCTATTAGGCCGTGGCGTATCATATTGTGCTACCTGTGATGGATTCTTCTTTAAGGGCCTGCGTGTAGCAGTAGTAGGTGGTGGAGACGCGGCATTGACGGATGCCATCTACCTAGCGAGTATCGCTAAAGAAGTCTATCTAATCCATAGGCGGGATGAGTTTAGGGCTACAAAATATCTTCAGAATCGTATAGCTGAATATCCCAATATTAAGCCTATAATGAATACGGTAGTCATAGATATCTTGGGAGAAGATAAGGTAACTGGCATTAAACTCTTGAATAAAGCAACTGGTGAAGAGTCTATACTTAATGTAGATGGTGTGTTTATCGCGATAGGATATGACCCTGCGGTTGATCTTGTGAAGGACCAGCTTGAACTTACAGAGAATGGGTTTATAAAGACATATGGATTTACCAAGACCAGTATAGACGGTGTCTTTGCAGCAGGAGATGTGATGGATCCCAGGTATCAGCAGTTGGTCACCGCCGCAGCATTTGGTGCGATGGCGGCGATGGACGCAGAAGAATATCTACGTAGTAGTGAGTAGCCGTTTCCCTCTATTTCTAAGATAAAGGTGAGATAGTATTCCAAGTATGATCCAGATAAATAAAGAAAACATCCCTCTAGAGTAGTCAGCCATGTACAGTGAGAAATACAATAAGCCTCCCATGCCAATTAGGATTAGGGCAATCGGTATGACAAATTCGATCCTATAAAATATGGATTTAGATATATCGGCTTTCATTCTATACTCCGGTATGAATTTATTCGTTAATATCTCTATACCCTTATCCGTAAGAGATACATAAACCTTTCCACTAATGTAT
>JALTNJ010000191.1 GCA_027000765.1 Nitrososphaeria archaeon
TGTCCTCTATAGACCTCCCATGCGCATTATATATCCTACCCAATGCGTCTACATTAAATAGATCCATGGGATCACAGTTTCCTGGGACAAAGTATCCGCCTATATCCGCTATCGAATTGGCTATATCTAGGATCTCCGTAGCCATATCTAGGGTCCCGAAGCTTGTTATGTCTCCAAGTATCATTATATAGTCCGCATTTACCCTATCTGCTAGAATCTCCATATTATACTTGTTTCCATGGATATCCGAAAGTATAATTAATGTGGTCTTTTTCATGGATTACTCCTACACCCTATTCATCTCAATCTCGATATCCGTTAATCTCCGCAGGTATATTATAGCGTGATGTCCATTCTGCAATGGCCCAGGGTTCATTATAGTAGTATCTCCTAATTTGTCGATGCCCCTAGCTTCATGTATATGTGCATGTATGCCCAAGACTGGTTTCTCAGCCAATATATATTCCCTAATCACTTTACTACCAACATGCCTACCTATCCATATCTTGTCTAAAGCCGTATCATGTGGAGGGGTATGGGCAACTAATATGGAGTTTAATGCTGGTTTCTTAAGCATCTTTGCGATATCTTCTTCACTAAATTCGATCCATGTATTAAATGGTGTGGGAGTTGATCCTCCTACTCCAATAATCTCCATATCTCCTATATCTCCGGACATGATCTGGGATCTACCGTGGATATTCAATGCGCCTCCTAGCTCTTCGTATTTAATGAGTTCTGGAGGATCACAGTTACCAGGAACGAAGAACGCGTCTTTACCAAGCCTGGAGAGAATCGATAATATTTCCTCGGCAGCATCCACACCTTGAAACTGAGTTATGTCTCCACATACTATAACAATATCGAATTTCCTCAGGCCATAAGTTTCAAATAGTTTTCTCGTCCTCTTTCTATTCCCATGTATATCTGCTACAACAAGTATCTTCATCGATGCATCACCCATAGAGGGGCATCGGCACCTCACTATTTCTTATTAATAATTATAGCTATGTCCTTACCTATTTCAATTATATCCAGCATCCATAATTCCTTGTCATCCACATAATTTTTTATCCCTTCTATAATCTTACCCAGGTCTTCTTCACGCTTTAATATAGTAACAATTATAACTATCGCCTTAGCCTTCTCCATTAGAGAAATCAGTGCCTTAACCGGCTCTTCAAAGTGATGTATCGTTGTAAAGCTGGTGATCATATTAAATATATCAACCCTAATAGGCGGATGTTCAGCATCACCAACTATAAAATCAGAGAGAATTTTTTCATTTTTGTCAACAGCATTTCTAATACAGTTGTAGGATATATCTATCCCTACATAGTACACCTTTGGAATGATAGACGCTAATTGCTCATTTTCATTGATATACCTTAATATTAATCCCGTTCCACATCCTAGGTCAAGCCAAGATATGAAGTTTACCTCTTCAAACCTCACATAACGTTTAATTATGGTATATTTCTCGTATTGTTCTTGGCCATATAACTCATCATATGACCTACATGTTGTATCGTATAGCATAGATATTGTCTTCTTGTCTCTCTCTAACATGTCTAAATAGTTTCTATATGAAGTATGTATATATGTAAATTTTATCGTCAAGGATAACGTAGCTTCTTATGTGGTCTTTAGCGTGTTTCCTATAGATTATATAATTTAAGAGTGTAATATGGTTATTAGATATTAGTCTTTATTACTTATTTTATATTATTAGGTGGTAATATGGATACTGAATTGATGACTAGGCCTGACAGGCCACTTGGCGTTGCCATCATTGCCGTATTGGACATTATAGGTGGAATATTGATGGTTCTAGGAGGACTGGTTTTAATTTCACTAGGCCCTGTACTGTCTACGATGCCCTTGGAAGAAATGGCTGGCTACCCTGGCTTCACCCAATTTATGGGTGTCTTAGGTGGCGTGATAGGAAGTGTAATCCTAATAATTGGTATTATCGCGGTTGCATTAGGATATTTCCTGTGGAATGGACATGAATTTGCAAGACTTATCCATATAGCACTATCTCTGCTTAGTATTTTAGGAGGGATAGCCTCACTAGCGATGTTATCATTTGGAGGAGTACTGGATATAATCATCGCCGTATTAATAATATATTATCTAACCAGGCCGCATGTAAAGGACTTCTTCAAGGTGTCCAAATAAGCCTCTCTCCAAATTTTTTAGGACTTAAATTTAATCTGTTAGCTAGTCTATAAATATCTTATTGATGAAAATAAGAAGCTGGTACATAGCTGTGATAGGCGTCGCTATACAATTTATCGCTTCCCTAATTCTACTCATTTTCAGTAAAGAAGCAGGGGCATGGCTAGGTTTGATCGTCGGATTAATAGCCGTCTATATGCTAGGTTTCTCAATTATATCTCTAATACCACTCCTCTTTTTAGTGTTTAGGAGGACTCTAAAACTTGGCGGGGTCATAGCAATTTTATTTGGAGTAATAGGGATAATAACACAAGTAGGTTTTATTGCCGGGGCGGCGCTTATCATATCTGGATTACTGGCTTTGCTCAAAAACATGTAGGAAACAATTTTGTCAAGATAGATTAAGAACACTGTCCAACTCCAATCTATCTTTTTTATATTCTCTTCCAACGAGAAAAAGCCGTCTATTATATTCCTCTGCCAATAGCCTCTCAACCTCATCTATTTCGATCCCCATATTCATAAGTCTCTTTAACCCTTCACGGATTAAGTTGCTTGCTTTTCTACGGGTGTTAAAATCATCAGACTCCCTACCTATCTCCCAAAGCTGGATTATTCTCTCGGCGATATACTTATGGATATATTTCGTACTATACGTAAAATCCCCTACTACGCATAGTTTCTCTGCTATTTCCCTGCCTAGTCTAGCTATGGCGTAATCCATAACCTCATTCGGGATATAATTTGGTTTATCACCCATCGTCATATCAGTTAGATTACTTCCTAATCCTAATAATCCACCATAGCCTATAAATATATACTCTATACCTTTATTCTCAAACCATTTCCTTATTCTATCTAGGCCATAGTGTGTAACAAACCCCATTATTATAAACTGGGTTTTTTCATTTATACATGGTCCCAACCTATCCAATAAAGTTAACATAGTCTTACCACTTGCAACTGTATCACCTATAAATATCCTCTTGACGGCTTCAGCCTTCTTGCATATCCCCTCATCCCTAATAAC
>JALTNJ010000192.1 GCA_027000765.1 Nitrososphaeria archaeon
CTGGAGAACTATATATATGGGGCACGAATAAGCCATCTACCTTAGTCCCATCGCCCAGATCCCATCTAACTGAGATAACTATGTCATCTATGTACACCAAATCACTAATATAGAATAACACGGGGTACCCTGCATAAACCGGCTTTGGGACATATCCAAATGCGATCTCTACATCTCTTCTATCAGTTATCTCGCCTTCTAGTAACTCCATATAATTCCTGTAGTCGATCTCTCTATCATTAGCATATAATTCTTCCCTTCCAAGGCCATCGATTCCCTCTATAATCTCGATATATGCCTTGACCGCCTCGAGAAGTCGATTGAAATCTACTTTATCAATTGTATCGAGAGGCGTATGATACCAAGGTGGTTTCCCGATGATCATCAGTGTAGGTATACCCTTGTTATAGAAGACTCCCTCTAAATCTGGATTGAATATAACATGTTGACATGGTACGTAGGCAGATGGATATAGATTATGTTTATCAACAGCCTTGAATGCTAGTTTAAGAAGAAGTTTGTTCCCAGATACAGAGATCCCCCTCTTTTCATCAAAACCAGTTCTAAATACATTACCATCGTAGGTAGCCACATATCCTATGGATGAGAGCCCGTCCACAGTAACATATGTCATGACCTTATCCAAGAGATCCTCATGTCTCTTTACAAAATTCCTCGCTCCAACAGAGATCTCGTGGCCCGAAGAGGCTAGAAATAAAAGAGTCTTATTAGGTTTATTTGATACGAAGTACCTAGCCATTTGTAGGAAGCCTGCCACACCAACGCCGTTATCTACAGCCCCATCATATACAGAGTCATAGTGAGTACCAACCACAATTATGTTATCCCTATCCTCACCATATACATATCCAATTACATCCTGTGTATATCCATCATCTAAAGAGGACTCGAGTGTCAGGCGTGCATGCAGTCCCTTATACGCGGCTTTTCTAAGTAGCTTACCGTCTTCACCCCCTACCAAAAAGCCTGGAATAGGTTTTTCACCAGCATCCTCATCCTCAGTATATACTGGAACTAGGTTTAGAGGAGCGTTTACAATAGCTATAAACGCAGCTGCTCCACCTGCTACAGCGAGGTCAAAGGACTGGAGAGCCTTATACGAGGGATAGTAGTTTAAAATAGGTATGCTATCGACAACCACGATCTTACCTGAGACATCAACTTCTTTGAACTCCCTCAGGGATCCATAGCCGACATAAACCATCTCAAGATCCATTTGTCCATCGATAGGCTTCGAGTACCATATGGGATGGCTTTTAACGCTATAATATCGTCCATTATACTCTACCTCAACAGAAAACTTATGTGGACGCCATACCTTCACTGGAAACTCTTCCATTACAACATCTTCCAATCCAATATTTTTAAAATAGTTATAGATAAACTCCGCCGCTTGTCTATCCTCCCTATATCCACATCGTCTATTACCGATACTGATGAAATCACTTGTCAGTCGATATAGATCATTCTTAGAAAATAGAGGTTCTCCGCAGGAGATGGCTCAACACCTCGTTATTAATAATTTATAAATACATAAAATATATATCTTTTTATATGCTAGAACTATTTTCTAGGAAAAAACCTACTTTTATAATAGGGTTAATAATCGCTGTCGTCTTTGGTTTACTATATTTAGTTGGCCTAGCTATGCCCAACCTAAACTCTGGACCGCCATATGCACCTGGCCGTATAGTGCTTGGATACTTTTACTACGGCCTCCTCGCCGGCCTTACATTAATTATGTGGTCATACTTCAGCTCGCATGTTGAATGGCTATACCCATGGCAAAAGCCCAGTGAGAAGGTGGAGGTATTTACAAGTAGGAGGATAATCAACATAGCTGTTACAGGCGTCGCCACAATTGTATTCGCATTTATCAAGATTCCTATACTTGGGTGGTCAATAAGGACTTCTGCCCCGTTATTCGCGGCTATGTACTGGGGCTTCCCCGAGGGGGTATTAGGGACAGCTATAGGATACATCCTAAGTACGTTAATTGTAGGGGGATATGAAACGCCCCTCGTCCTAATTCCAGTATCATGGTTACTAGATGGATCGATGATCGGTCTTGTCTCCATATTCTACTTTAAATGGATAAGGGGTAGACCCGCCAAAACAAGATCTTGGAGATATGCCTTGATGGTCTTAACCGGCTTTGCATACTGGTATGTCGTGGCAGTTTGTGAGATACCCGGGTTAATAGGCTATGCACTATTCCCGACCTATGCATTCCTATACTTCCTAGGAGGTATAATACTTACTCCAATAATCGTTGCCATCGCCATCGGTGGGGTGGAGGCGCTTAGTAAAACAAGGACTAGAAGGTAGTGGAGGACCCTGCTACTATGGCTAACACTGTCTTAGAGATTGATTCAGTGACATTTACATACTGGGGCAGCGATGAACCGGCATTAAAAGATATTAGTCTATCCATAAAAGAGGGGGAGTTTGTAGTCGTCTTAGGCCCCACGGGAGCTGGAAAAACCACTCTACTAATGTTGTTAAACGGCTTAATACCGAATATCGTTCCAGGAGAGCTTAAGGGATCTGTGAAGGTATATGATTTGGATACTAAGAAGCATCAGGTATATGAGATTGCCAAGTATGTTGGTCTAGTCTTTGAGGATCCGGACTCCCAGATCGTGTCGCTAACGGTTGAGGATGATGTGGCTTTCGGCCCATGTTGCATGGGCTACTCCCCAGAGGAAATCGATAGGAGAGTGGAGTATGCGCTTTCAGTCACGCGGTTAAAGGGGTTGGAGAAGAGGACGACCTTTACATTATCAGGTGGTCAGAAGCAGAGTCTTGCGATAGCAAGTGTGTTATCCCTACTCCCGTCTATAATCGTCCTAGACGAGCCTCTCTCTATGCTTGACCCAATAGGCAAGAAAATGGTGATATCCATCCTGAAAGAGTTAACGAAGGAGGGTAAGACGATAATTATGGCCGAGCAAAATACCGATCTAATTCTTGACATGGCTGATAGGATAGTGATGATGAATGAAGGTAGAATTGTCTTCGACGGTAGTAAAGAGGATGCGGTGAAAAATATCGGGTTGATGAACGAACTTGGAATCAAGATACCCGCCAGATATATACTAGGTAATTGCAGCATATTCCTAGGCATGGAGGAAGATGAAAAACCCTATTTATCTACCAGAGTTAGTGGAGATGGATATGCT
>JALTNJ010000193.1 GCA_027000765.1 Nitrososphaeria archaeon
CGTCGAGTTTATAGAGGGTAAGCCGGTTATCAACGAAGCCCTGTGTATAGGATGTGGAATATGTGTAAAGAAATGTCCTTTTGAAGCCATTACAATAGTAAATCTTCCACAGGAGCTTGAGGGGGAGGTCGTCCACCAATATGGATTGAATGAATTCAGGTTATTCCGCCTCCCAATGCCTCAGAAGAACCAGGTACTGGGTATAATAGGTAGGAATGGGACTGGAAAGTCTACAGCTATTAAGATATTGGCTGGTAAGATAATACCAAACTTCGGAGAGTATGATAAGGAGGCTACAACCGATAAGGTTATTGAATACTATAGGGGGCAGCAGCTATACTTCTACTTCAAAGACCTCTATAGCGGTAAGCTTAGGATAGCATATAAGCCTCAGGAGGTTTATCTCCTCCCCAAGATAATCAAGGGTAAGGTAAAGACCATCCTTAAAAAACTGGATGAGACTGGTAAGGTAGATGAGGTTGTGGAAGCCCTTGACCTTAGAAACGCTCTAAACAAGTCCGTTAAAGAGTTATCGGGTGGAGAGATGCAGAGGCTTGCAATAGCCGCAGCTGGGCTTAAGGAGGCGGATGTATATCTCCTAGACGAGCCGAGTAGCTATAATGACGTGTATCAGAGGATGAAGGTGGCTAGATTCATCAGGGAACTGGCTAAGAAGAAGTATGTCGTTGTAGTCGACCATGACCTAGCCTTCCTAGACTACCTCAGCGACGTGATAAGCGTGGTATATGGGACTCCAGGTGCATACGGTATATTCACAAGGACGGAGAGCGTTAGGACAGGTATAAACATATTCTTAGACGGGTTCATACCAGCTGACAATATAAGGTTTAGGGAGAAGCCAATTGTATTCACAACCGTAGCGTTAAGCCATAAGCCCGAGGACTATCCAGCCTTGAAATACACTGGATTGAGGAAGAAGTTCGGTAAGTTCCAAGTCTATATTGAGGAGGGGGAGATTAGGCAGGGGGAGGTGGTTGGTATACTAGGTCCAAACGCCATTGGAAAGACGACTTTCTTCCGTATGCTGGTCGGTGAGATACCTATCGATGAGGGAGAGATACTTATTAAGCCGGAGAAGCTGGCTTATAAACCCCAGTATCTATCCACAGACTATGACGGGACGGTTCAGGACTTCCTTATCGAGAAGGCTGGTTCAAAGGCTTTATCCGAGTTCGCTGTAGACGCGTTGCTAAAGCCCCTTAACATATATAACCTACTTGAGCGTAAGGTGAAGAACCTATCGGGTGGGGAGCTTCAGAAGGTCTTTGTAGCCGCCACACTATTGATGGATGCAGACCTATATCTACTAGACGAGCCATCAGCCTTCATAGACGTTGAGGATAGGATTGAGGTTGCCCTAGCTATAAACAGGTTTATCAAGCTTAATAAGAAGCCTGCTGCGGTTATCGACCATGATCTAATCGTTATAGATGCTATAAGCGATAGGATCATTGTCTTCGACGGCGAGCCGGCTGTAAATGGACATGCATCACCCCCGATGCATAAGAGGGATGGGATGAATAGATTCTTATCAGATGTCGATATAACGTTGAGGCGGGATAGGCATAGTGGGAGGCCTCGCATCAATAAGCCGAACAGTAGGTTGGATAGAGAGCAGAAGGAGAAAAAAGAATATTATTACGTGGCATGAAATAATTATATGTAACACAGGGTTTGAATAGGGCTGGCTCACCCTAGACATCATATTATATACCTAATTGGATATTTAGTGTTGGAGAGGCGTATTACCATGGATAAGAGGATAAGGGACTTCTTTATAGCCACGGGTAGGGAGATTAAGGATGGTGAGACCACCGACATCTACTTCATACGTACAGTCGAGATACTTAAGAAGATGGGTAAGTTGGATACGGAGGTCGCGATGGAGATAACCTCCGGTAAACTCCCCTTCGGCTGGACATGGGGAATATTATCAGGTACCCTTGAGGCCATTAGGCTGTTGGAGGGGATGGATGCAGACCTCTATTTAATGGATGAGGGAACGCTCTTCAAGCCCGTGGATGAATTGGGTAGGAGGATGCCCATAGGATATTTAATAGGTAAATACGGGGAGTTCGCTATATACGAGACCCCGTTACTAGGCCTGTTATGCCAGAGCTCAGGTATATCGACATATGCAGCACACCTAAGGTACATGGCTTGGGACAAGACACTACTATCCTTCGGAGCAAGGAGGATGCATCCAGCTATAACCCCCATGATAGACTACGCCGCCTACATAGGTGGATTCGATGGAGTCTCCTCCGTCTTAAGCGCGAAGAAACTCGGTTTAGAGCCTCAGGGCACTATGCCACATGCCCTCATAATTATAATCGGTGATCAAGTGGAGGCTTGGAAGGCCTTTGACAAATATATTGATAAGAAGGTTAAGAGGATAGCCTTGATAGACACCTTCTACGATGAGAAGATTGAGGCGTTAATGGCGGCTGACGCCCTTGGAGACAATTTATTCGGCGTAAGGATAGACACGCCAAAGAGTAGAAGGGGAAACATAGGGGATATAATTAGGGAGATTAGGTGGGAACTGGATCTAAGGGGATATAAACACGTTAAGATACTCGTCTCAGGCGGAGTAAACCATGAAAATATTATGGAGATGATAGAGGCCGGCGCCGATGGATTCGGTATAGGGACCAGCGTCTCCAATGCACCGACCCTAGACCTAGCCCTCGACATCGTTGAGAAAGAGGGCAGCCCCATTGCCAAAAGAGGTAAGATAGCTGGTAGGAAGCAGGTATATAGATGCCCCAAGTGCTACCGCTACCTGATCAAGCCATATAGTGAGAAGAAGGTCAAGTGTGACAAATGCGGTGCAGAGATGGAGGCCTTGATAAAGAAGGTTGTTGAGAAGGGTGAGATAGCTATCGAGATACCTAGTATCGAGGATACTAGGAATTATGTCCTCCAGCAGCTTGAGAAGATTAGGGAATTGGGATGGGGAGGATAAATGCCTACATCACCCTTATTGAGAAGAGTCAGGATGGTTAACCCCCAGCAGTGGATAATTAGGATAGTTAAGGATATACGTGATGCTCTGGATGAGAGCGGTAGAGACGGCTTGTTATTCAGGGTCACAGACACAATATCATCTATGGTCCTGGCTACATTGGCTGTAAAGGCAGTTAGGCCGCACGAG
>JALTNJ010000194.1 GCA_027000765.1 Nitrososphaeria archaeon
AAGTTCCCTAGTCCTCATATCGAAATCATCTGTCTCCATCCCCTCAATAATCTTCTTTATCTTCTTTACATCCCAATATTTGGACAATGCGCTGGAGTGGTGTGCAATACAGTACTTACAATTATTTATTCTTGAGACTATAACAGCCACTAGCTCTCTCTCCCATCTTTTTAGACCGGGTTTTCTAAACATAATTGTAAGATATAAGTCGAGGTGGTTCTTCAAAGCCTCTGGATTCAGGCTATGTATCTTCATTATATTAGCTATCTTCCCTCTTTTCTCAAGGATCTCTTGGTAAACCTCCTTTAACCTTCCCTCGGCCTCCGATTCCTCAATAACCTTGATCCAAGGCATATAATAAGGTATTTCCTAGAAGTCTATTAACCTTTTAATTCTAGAAGCCCTTCACTCCTCTGAAAAGTGGGTCTATATCCATGTTTCTCAATATAATAAGCATGCTGTGGAGGAGTTTGATGTGGGGAGATAGGAAAATAAAATGGGGATGAGAAGCTATATAAAAAAATTTACATGCTTTCTCTAAGCCTTGGATTGATGTATTCCTCTATACCCATACTTATTAATATGATGCTGAGGACTGAAAGCGATATCATGAGCCCTGGAGGTATGAACCACCACCACATTCCAATTACAATGGCGTTCCTGATCATTGCATAGTGTATAATCATTCCCCAGCTTTTTACCGTTGGATCACCTATACCCAGGAATGAGAGTGACGCCTCTGTCAACATGGCAGAGTCTATTCTGGTTAAAACTGCTACTAGGATAATTGGCGTGGCATTGGGGATTATGTGTTTCAATAGAATCCTCCTATTACTGGCGCCTATTGCTCGAGCAGCCTCAATATATGGTAGCTCCTTAATCTTGAGGGTAACTGACCTCACAAGCCTAGCTACACCGGGCCATGCGTTTAACGCTATGGCGAAGATCACGGTGTAAATGATTTTTCCACCTATAGGGGTCTTTATAAGTACTGTGGCTAGGAATATCGTCAGTAGCAGACCTGGGAACGATAGCCATACATCCGTAGCCCTCATCAAAGCCTCATCTACTAATCCACCATAGTATCCTGCTATCATCCCTACCAGGGTACCGATAAGCGTTGCTACTACGGCGGCGATGAAGCCGATTAAAAGCGAGATTCTAGATCCATATATTAATTCGCTGAGTATATCCTGGCCAACATCGTTTGTACCCAGTAAATGCGCTTCATTCGGCGGTTGCATTGGCAATCCAACCTTCTCATATGGGTCATACGGGGCTATCCACGGCGCTAGTATCGCGATGGTCAGTATTATGAGGAACATCGTTAATCCGATGACTGCGGCTGTATTCTGGCTGAAGACACGCCAGAATTTACGTAGTCCCTCGATAGTTCTGGATGCCCTGTCCTTTGTCCTTACTACTGTTGTCTGGGTCATCTATATCTCACCCTAGGATCGAGATAGAGGTACAGTATGTCTATCAAGAAGTTTACTAGGATTACGCTGGTCGTCAATATTATTATGGCGCCTTGTAGAAGGTAGTAGTCTCTGAAGATAATCGCCTCGAATACGAGTCTACCCGTTCCTGGATATGAAAATACCGTCTCTGTAAGAACGGCGCCGTCAATTATAAATGCATATCTCAGACCCATCATAGTCACTGCAGGTAGTAGGGCGTTTCTAGCTGCATGTTTATAAAGCACTATCTTATCTGGAAGACCCTTTGCCATAGCAGCCATTATATAGTCTTCTCCCAGCACCTCAACGAGAGAGTTACGGATATATAGGAACATCGCTCCAGTCGCCCTTATCGTTATGACGGATACAGGAAGGATATAATGCCATAGATAGTCCAGAAGCCATTCCCACGGGCTCTCAAAGACTTTCCCAGGTGTGACTGCACCGAATAGAGGTGCCCAGTTCAAAACCGCGCCGAAGACATACAGGAATAGTATCGCTAGCCAGAAGTGTGGCGTAGCCCTGATGAATAGCGATGAAGATGTTAGGAGCACGTCGAACTTCCTTCCTCTACGCCATCCACTTTCTACACCAAGTCTGTATGCAAAGTAGTTGGATAAGGTAATTGCTGGTATTAACAAGGCGATTGTATACGGGAGTTTTGCAATTAGAACATCGAGAACCGGCCTCTTATAGTTGATTGAGTATCCGAGCTGGCCTGATAACGTTGCTATTAGGAAATTAATATATTGCATATGGAGGGGCTTGTCAAGTCCAAAGGCTCTTCTAAGGGCTTCTACAGTCTCTGGAGAAACCTCTGGGTTCTCTAGGAGCTCTGCCAAAGGATCTCCGCTTAGCCTAGAGATTATGAAGACGATTGTTATGGCGGAGAAAAAAGTGATGAGGGAGGTTATTGCCCTCCTAATCAGCAGTTTTTTCATCTGTAGGTTACCTCTTCTTTACCAGCAGCACTACGATTATCACTATAAGTATGACGATGACGACAAGTGCGGCCATGAACTGTAGGTTTGTACCCATCTCCGGCTCTTCAGGCGGCGGCGTTGGCTGTGTAGGCTCAGTGGGTTGTGTCGGCTGAGTAGGCTGTGTTGGCTGGGTGGGTTCTGTAGGCTGTGTCGTCTCAACCTTTAGATGGACATATCTAAATGTCCAGAAGTTGTATAGGCCGTCGTCAATTGCCTTGAACCATCCCTCGAATTTATCAGCCCTATATGGCTGTGGGAACTTCCTGTAGTATAGTACTATGATTGGCACCTCGTCGGCAAGTATCTCCTGTATACGCCATGCAATCTCTCTCCTCTGCTCCTTGTCCAATACCTTACCTATCTGCTCCGTCAGCTGGTCAACCTCTGGGTTACTGTACCTAGCCCAGTTTCCAGTTCCTCCTGGCCTGGAGTGGAACCTCCTATATAGCCATGTTGGGTCTGCACCGGGTCCAGAACCTAGTAGGTAGGAGTCGACTTTACCGTCCCTAATTAGTGGCCAGACGCTCTTCCACTCTAGTACCCTGACCTCAGCCTTTATACCACCGTTTGGTATCTTAGATAGCCAGTCTGATATCATCTGTGCAGCTCTTACACGTATAATGTCATAGTTCGGTGGGTAGATCTCGAAGGAGAAGTCGCTTCCATCTGGAGCCTCTCTCCAACCATCTCCATCGACGTCTACAAATCCTAGGCTGTCTAGGATCTCACCAGCCT
>JALTNJ010000195.1 GCA_027000765.1 Nitrososphaeria archaeon
CTTTATACATACGCTGCCCAAATAGTTTTGCATGCTCTGATATGGCAGGGATATTTAGATCGTACATTATAGAAGTTTTAACAGGAAGACCCCCAATCCTCCTAACTACGTCAAGGGCATAATCCATAAGTAGATCCATAATAAGAGTGCCCTTTGGTAAGAAGGTTAAGTGGCCTGCATCGCTAAGAGGTTCTGTCTCCGCAATATGTAGGCGCCTCATATAGTCTATGTGGGGAGACTTTGGATAGGACTTTTTAACGCCTAACGCCTCTTTCTCAATCAAGTTCATAAGGTTTTTATCATCAGACTTAAACTCCTCAGGATAATATAGCTTACCCTCAGGAGTAAGGACATAAAATTCTCCAGGAACAAGCTCATCAAGCTCTACAGACATGCTATTTCCACCTCATACGCTCATACTTCTCAATCTTCTTCCTCTGCTTCTTATATATTTTATAATGCTCTTTACAGAGGTATATTCTACGCCCCTTCGAACTCACCTGCAGGTCAACGCCCTTCATCTTCTCCCTAGATATGGATTTAACTGCAGGGGCTCCACACCCAACTACACTACAGGTTTTACCCTCAGTCATTTTAGACACCGTTATAGGGATACCAATAATATAAAATATAACCACTAGTAATGATATAATAATTTAGTCATATTCAGGTTTTGAAAGGTAGTAGACAGATGCTGAATAAATTCAGAGACAAGTTTAATGGAATAATGACTGGGATAGCGTTAAGGTTGACACGGATGAATATTAGGCCGTGGATGGCTAGTACCCTAGGACTAGTATTTGTAATACTAGCGTCATATATCCTAATCTACACCGAGATAACCTCCTATACAGTTACTATGTCAGTGATATTATTTGCATTAGGAGGCTTTATGGATGCAGTAGACGGTGCCTTAGCCCGGGTACAGGATAGAGTCAGTAGATGGGGGGCATTCTACGACTCATTCCTCGATAGAGTGACGGAGATAATATATGTCCTAGCCCTCTACCTAAGTGGAATAATATCTCCATTATCTTCCTACCTCTACATTGTGACATCCCTCCTCATCAGCTATACAAGGGCGAGGGCTGAGGCTATAAGCATCAACTTAAGCGGAGTAGGTATAATGGAGAGGGCTGAGAGGATACTCATCCTACTCATTGGACTACTTATATGGTCAGTAACCAAGTATAACATCGAGATACTTATGTTGATACTCATTATACTTAATACAGTGACGATACTTCAGAGGATACTTATTGTAAAGAAAAGAATTTAGATTTAGAAAAATAGTGGATAAACAGTTTAAAAGTGTAATTATTTATTTTGGTAGTTACACAATAAATTTAATTAAATATGAAAAAAATTGGTTTAGAGACCGACTGGTTTACAGCAAAGGTCGTAAATATTGATACACTGATTCTAATAGCGAACATATTCTTTATCTCGCTAAGTATAAACGCTCCCAATATTTTAGTTGGATATGGCCTCGTAATCCCGGCTATGATGATCTCCATAGTATACACTAGGCCATTGAAAGGTGCATTATTATTCTTCCTAGGGCATTTAATCGCTACATTTATATTGATCTGGACCGCCTCAATGTTCACGCTCGTGGCAGGATTATCGCTCATAGTTAGGTCTCTAATGGTGTTGATACTAGGATATATGTATGAAAATAAGACAATAAACAATCTTCTACTGCTCCTTACATCCATCGTCATACTTGATACATTCATCTCATACTCAATTGCACTTCTATATTATGGCCATGATGCTATTGAGGTAGGCCTAGACATCTATTCAGCTATTTACATCCCCTATATCTACCTCAGCTATAAATATTATAAGAAGAAGCTGATTCCATATTCAATTACATTGATTCTGGCTATGATACTTTATTATTTCTCAGTCGCATACTTCTATGCCGCTGCATTAAACATATTGAGTATAGCTATTCCCATCATGTTATTATCACCAGGTAGACCTGAGGATATGAAGAAGATACTCGGTCTACTACTAGCGGCCTTTGTAATGCTAACGCCTCTGTCGATGCCGTTCATACTCTATAATACTATTGTGATAACCTATCCCTATAACCCTGCTTCGTGGATGGGTACACAGTGGAACCAGACTCGTGAAGGAGGTTTTTGTAAGCCTGGTAACGTGTTTGAACATGTATATGACCCCGCTAGGCTTAGGATACTCGATACATGTGTAACTATAAGAGGAGTTGTGGTATCTGAGATAACTATTGCTGCAGATGGGGATGTGACATTTGATGTAAAACTTGATCCGCCCTATCAACATATGCTTTCAATCGGCTCATACATATTGAGGAACGGAGCTATACATGTCGAGATAGTCCCATATGATAGAGACGCTGTACTAATACCTAAGAAAGGAGACTATGTTGAGATAACTGGTGTATGGGTAGTGGATACAGACCATGGATCGTGGAGCGAGATACATCCTGCATGGAGTGTCGTGGTAATTGAGTACAATGCCACATCCACCTAGGTAGCCTTACTATATGCAAATACCCTCTTTGTCATACCCATCGGGTTCACTGAGAGCTTACCAACCTCTACGACAGATGGGATCCAGTCTACGACAGGCCCTATTATAAGAGTCTTTCCTCTCCTAAGGTCCTTCGCTATAGACTTTACTGTATCACTGTCAATATTTGATATCCTTGATAACATGTCTAGGTCATGGTCATTCTGGAAGCGGAATATAAATAAATTATCTAGTTGCCTAAACACCTGTTGCCCGAGTGAATCTGGTTGATTCGTGATGAAGACAACAAATAGCCCAAAATGCCTCATTCTCGTGATGATATCCTCCCAGTATGTATTTCTAACATATATGTGAGCCTCTTCAGCAAAGAGGAAGAGGGGTGGGATCAGCTCCTTCTCAAGTAGATCGGTGAGTTTACTGAGGAAGACCTCGACGAGTAACCGCCTCTCAACCGAACTAAGTCCTTTAAGTATAACGATATATCCTTTGGCGTCTCTAAACAGATCCTCAAGCCTAGTAACGTTATTCTCATCGTCTGAGATGAATCTAGATGAGCCTAGTATCATCAGTCTAGATATTAAGGCGTCTCTTATCATCAGGTTTTTAACAACATTATTAACCACATTTATGAGGTAATCTACAGTAAT
>JALTNJ010000196.1 GCA_027000765.1 Nitrososphaeria archaeon
ATACATCTTCTAGGGGTATTGAGAGGGGATTCTATAATATGGCGGTGTTTTTCGGTGGGTGCAACTTAGACTGCATTTTTTGCCAGAATATCGAGCATAAACATATGATATCTAACTATGTCAAGGACAGCTCGACGGCATATGGAGATGAATATAAGCTGGAGAAAATGTATAGAGATGGATTGGATCCGAGGATAACTTGTATATGCTATTTTGGAGGAGACCCTACTCCACACATAATCTATGCTATTAAGTTATCGGAGAAATTTGCGGATGCTAGTAAGGAGGAGAATATCCTTAAGAGGATATGCTGGGAGACAAATGGATTGGAGAACCCTAGTCTAGTCCGTAGAATGGCTAGATTAAGTCTGGAGACCGGAGGAATATTCAAAATCGACTGGAAGGCATATCATCCTCGGGTGTATCAGGCTTTAGCTGGAGTTGATGGAGATAAAGCCGTGGCAAGGATCAAAGAGAACATTAGACTGATATGCGATATTGGCCGTGAGAGAAAAGAGGTTCCATTACTAGTTGTCAGCACACTCGTGGTCCCCCACTATATTGATGAGTACGAAGTCGAGGGGATTGCAGGATACCTAGCTGAGATTGATGAGGAGATACCTTATGTCTTATTAGCTTTCGCTCCTCAGCATCTGATGAGAGACATGCCTACTACAAGCCAGAGCCAGATGGATAGCGTGTATAAAGCAGCGATAGACGCTGGTCTAAAAAATGTCTATGTAGGGAATATATGGCTCCTTAGGTAGATGTCCTTATTATACGATAGTTTATTACTAATTATATTTCTACTATTGTTTTGATGAGTGGATATGACACTTGACAAGTTATTCCGTCCCAAGAGCATAGCAATATTAGGGGCTTCTTCACATAAAGGAAAAGTAGGCTATGAACTTGTCTACAACCTTGTTGACAAGGGGTTTGAGGGAAAGATATATCCTATAAACCCTAAGGGAGGGGAAGTACTTGGGCTTAAGATATATAAGTCACTGGATGAAGTGGATGAACCGATAGACTTAGCCTTAGTCGCATTACCCTCGAGTATGATAATTGATACTATAAAAAAGCTTGGAGAGAAAGGTGTAGGTGCAGCGGTTGTATACGCCGCTGGCTTTAGTGAAATAGGTAATGTAGAGCTGGAGGAAAAGCTGTATAGATTAATTAAAGACTATGGTATACGGGTTATAGGGCCAAATTGCGCAGGTATAATATATTATGGACATAGATTATATGGAGCGTTTGTACCCGGCCTCAGAGACGGAGATCTTGCACTCCTATCTCAGAGCGGTGCGATGACCGCGGTGATAACAGAATACCTATATTCTAAATCCCTAGGGCTCCACCTACTTGTAAGCTATGGAAATAAAATAGACGTTAGCGATGAAGAGATAATATCGTATTTCAAAGATGATAGGTCTATATTAGCTTACATGCTATATGTCGAGGGATTCAAGGCAGGTGAAGGTAGGAGATTCTACGAAGTAGTTAAATCCATTGATAAACCCATCGTAATGCTAAAAGGGGGAAGAGGTTCTGTAGGGGCTAGAGCCGCAAAGAGTCATACCGGTGTATTAGCTGGCTCATATCAAGTTTATCAAGCTGCAATGAAGCAGATGGGGGTCTATCTCGTAGATGAATTCTATGAACTTGTGGATGTAGCTGAGGGACTTGCATATCTCCCTATACCAAATGGAGATAAGGTAGCTGTAGTGACGAATAGCGGGGGGCCAGGTGTCGTCTTGACTGATAAGCTTGAAGATAGGGGAATCCCACTTGAAGTCACCCCTAAAAATATCAAGGGTAAGCTATCCTTCCTCCCTGATTTCATGGGCCGTGAGAACCCTATCGACCTAACTGCAAATGGTAATGAAGACTTATATTATCACGTGCTAAAAATCCTACTTAAAGAAGATTGGCCAGATATAGTCATTGCCTTACATGTACCCCCTTCTTTCGTAGATCCCATCGCCATTTCCAAGGCTATTAGAGACGCATATATAGATAGCAAGAGTGATAAGCCCCTAATCCCACTTGTATTCGGAGACAAACGCTGGGATGCATATAAGGTATTCTGGGGAGAACCCAGGCTTCCAACTCCATATAGCCATACATCAACATCTAAAGTTGTAGACGCACTTTTACTAAGAAGGATAAAGAGCCTCCGCCGTTGACATTACTTTCTTTTCCCTAGTCTATCAATAGCAAGATTCTCAACAAATTCTATGAGAGTTTTTATTGGCTGTTCATCAATAATACTCTTTATCTCATTTAGCTTCTCTAGATTGTTTTCAATAATCTCAATCAAATGCTTATGCTTATGCCCTTCCATATAAGATAGTCCTTGGAATATCGTTGAGATACAGTCAGATATCTTCACTATTAATGCCTCTATAGAGGATAGATCCTCTAGTTCATCTCCCCATTCAGGAGGGTACCCCATCTTTATAAGTGTCTCGATAACCCATTTTTTCTCTCTATCTCGATCTACCTCTGTTTTATCAGGGGTAGGTATGTCGCCGAACATCGATTCAGGCATGTCATGTATCACTGACATTACAAATAGCTTTTCATAATCTACTTTTCTAGAGATTAAGCTGGATATGAATAAAGCTAGGCTACAGACATGGAAAGTATGCTCTGCAACAGTCTCCGCATCCCTTATACCAGATATTTTCCACCCGGTTCTCTCGATCTCCTTAAGCCTATTGATTATATCGTTATATAAAAGGAAATAGGGGGTGAAGTCCACCATAATGGATACCCTTTAAGCCTTTTTAGATTTAGTCAGCTCTTCAACAAGCTCCTTAGCTCTATGGAATCTTATCCTCCTCTCCTTTATCATTATCTCTGCAACTTTATCTATCAATTCACCTTTAGCACCAGCCATCACAGCCAAGTTCCTAGCATGAAGCTTCATATGCCCCTTCTGAATCCCCTCAGTAGCTAAAGCCCTCAATGCAGCGAAGTTCTGTGCAAGGCCAACAGCACCCATTATCTCAGCCAACTCCTTAGCTGTCTTAACACCCATTATCTTCAAAGCAATCTGTGCTATAGGATGTACTTTAACAGCTCCACCTATTATTCCTACTGGCATAGGCATCTCAAGGGTACCTACTAAATTGCCGTCTGGAGTCTTCTCCCACATAGA
>JALTNJ010000197.1 GCA_027000765.1 Nitrososphaeria archaeon
TACAAAAAGGTATTATTCACTGTGAATCGTGAATATTAATAGGTGAATTGTGAAATATGGCCGGCCGTAAAACTAGAATTGAAACTATACTTGATGATGGAAGTAAGATATCCATTGTTATCAATGGCAATGATCCAAAGAAGATCATGAAGTTTATGCAATTACTTGAGCTATTAAATAATGACTCAGAGAATTATTATGCATCAAATAATGGGCATGATTCTATCTATGACCGTATCTATGATCTGATCAGATATGAATTTGGCCGGGCCAGTTTTTCATTAACTGATCTGTATCGTGCCTATCTACTGAAATTTAATGAAGAAATAAAAAAGAGTACTCTTTCTACGTATCTCAGTCGTATGGTAGATGAGGGAATTCTGGAACGTATGGGTAGACGGGGTAAGTATACCTACCGCTATATTGAGTCAATAGATATCCCAGTTAATTTATCTAGATCTCCAGGAAACCTCCTATAAACTCTCTATTTCTTCTATCATCTCTTCATTTATCTCATATGTAAATGGTTTAGTGTCTGTTATTCTTTTTACATATCCGTTTTCATATAGATATTTTAATTCTCTTGCAATATGTTCACGTGATAATTTCAATACCTCACGTATTTCTCTAGAGGTTTTAGGCCCGGACATTAGGAGTTTTAAAATTGTTTTTTCTGTCTCATTTAACCTAGCACGTCCACGTGCCTCTCTTCTAACCTCAACTCTCTTAGGTACTTCTTCCCTTTTTCTAGGAATTTCCTTCTTTTCATATAATGCTGCTTCTAATTGATATACTCTTGTTGTTAAGGAGTCATGCTCTATTAACAGATTATTTATTTTCTCATTTAGACGGTTAATTTGAGCTCTACTTTCTATTAGTAACGATTCCATTTCAAGGATCTTTTGTTGAAGATTAGCTATGACTATCCCATAAGTCTTAGAGATCCGGTTTATGAAAATGAATATTACAAGTGACATCGTAACGATGAATATTGATGTGATTATTGCATCAATAAATTCTAGTGATATCATATCATTATCATTTAATATTTAATTATTATGTGATATTTAAACTGTTATCACACAACATTGTTGTATTAGCAATATCACATATTTCTTTCCGTGTTTTTACACAATGAATAGTAAGCCAATCTTTCTTCATGTTCTCTCTTAAGCATAACTAAAATGGAGATACTTTGTCACAAACCTAAGGGCCTTTTAAGCTATTTAATGTATTTTGAAGAAGAGCTAACTATACTTTTCTTTATGAATGTTATCTGCAGGAAAAAAAGGATATAGCTAAACAGAATCCTTTATCATATCAATAAGATGATCATAGATCTCAATATTTTCTATTGTGATGTCAAGACTTGATGTTCTTTCTAGGATGCTTATGATGTCGTGATGTGATATTATATCCAGTGATGTGATAAGTATCATAGTTAGTATTGCCTTAGCTATTTTATTTCTTGCTGCTTTCAGGATTCTGTAATAAGTTCCACGTTTTATCTTCTTTTTTCCAACTATGATGCTGTCATTTACATTTTTTATTCGAACTCCTCTTTGTTTTCTAGTTATGTAATCTAATAATATTTCCAGTTGTGTATGTGTTAAATATGAATTTTTTATTAACTTTTTTATGATAGGGTTATTTAAATCGTATATATCTGAATTATAACCATCGACTTTATTCATGTAATACAATTTTGTATTACACATATTTTAATTTAAAAGAAAGTTCCCAAATATTTATAGTGACTATATTCTAATAGTATAGTTAAGTAATATTCGTTACTATTATTTTATCTGGCTTAAATTGGTGGATTAAAATGGGGAGAAGAAGAAAAAAGAAGGTAATAAAGATAGTAAAACCTAAGATACCAGAGGTATTTACCTGTCCAATCTGTGGTAGTAAATCACTTACAGTAAAGATCGATAAGAAAAAACAGAAGGGCAAGGTAGTCTGCGGTTCATGTGGTGTATCCTGGGAAACCGAGATTCAGGGTTATGAAGAAAAGATAGATCTTTATCATATGTTCTTCGACAAATTCTCTGAGGGAGAAATTGTATGAAAGTAAAGAAGTACTTGCTTGAAAAGATCGAAAAAGATGGAACATTACATATGACTCTTATAGATCCTGATGATGTTAAAGTCGAGGATATTAAATACCTGGCCGGATATTTGAAAGAAGCCGGAACTGATGCAATTATGGTTGGAGGCTCTACTGTTTCAGATCAGGAGCATTTGTCTAATGTTGTGATAGAGCTAAAAAATCACATCACAATCCCTGTGATATTGTTTCCCAATAATGTAACAGGTGTGACAAAATATGCTGATGCAATATGGTTTATGTCACTCTTCAATAGTGTCAATCCCTATTTTATCACTGGTGCACAAATGTTAGCAGCCCCTTCTATAGCAAAAATGAAATTAGAACCTCTCTCAATGGCTTATTTAATCGTTGGTGAGGGTAGAGCGGCTGGGTTCATAGGTCAAGCTTTTCCGATTCCCTCAGATAAACCAGAAATTGCAGCTGCTTATGCATTGGCAGCTGAGATGTTTGGTTTTGATTTTGTTTATTTGGAAGCCGGGTCTGGAGCGAGTAGACCTATTTCTCCAGGTTTTATACATAAGGTTAAGAGAGTTTTAAGAAGAAGTTTCCTTGTTGTCGGAGGAGGAATTAGAGAACCAGAGATTGCTTATGAACTTTCTAAGGCCGGCGCTGATGTGATTGTCACAGGAACTATATTTGAAGAAGATCCTAGGAGACTGAAAAACATAGTTGAAGCTGTTAAAAAAGGAGGAAGAGAAAAACAAAATGTCGATTAAAACAGGAGTTGATTTCTCGAGTTACCGAGAATATATAGATGATCTAGATGCACCAGACCGAGTGAAGAAATACTTTAAGTCCATTCTAAAAAATGTGGAGAAAGAATATAAGATTGCTGTTTCAGCAAGAAATAAAAAGATTGATCCCTCTGTCCATCCAGAGTCAGAGTTCACATGGGATATGGCCGAAAGAATTGAGAAGATGTTTAAGTTAAAAGGCCTTGCAAAATTGATAAGAGAAAATGCACAAAAGATGTCACGTGAGAAACTTGCATTGTATGTGGTAGACGAGCTTCTTCAAGGAAGATTCGGAATGTTTTCTAC
>JALTNJ010000198.1 GCA_027000765.1 Nitrososphaeria archaeon
TAGACCCCGTAGAATGTATTTTTATTGGAGATGATCCGAGATGGGATTTAAAGGGACCTAGGAATGTGGGGATTGAAAGTATCCTCATTAATCGCAGAGGACTTAACTATGGGTATGAGGTTAAAACAATACAGTTACTCAGTGAATTATTTGAGTTTCTTCGATGAATACCGTAGTGGTTATTTAAAATCTTTTCTGTATAATTATTTTTACTGATTGTATTATGAGTAATGCTAATGGTGAGAAGAGTAACTTTATAGTAACTGGGACCCCTGGGGTTGGTAAAACGAGTTTTTCTAAGATGCTGGCTAATGAACTTGGCCTAAGATATATCGCTTTAGACGAGGTTTTAATTGAGAATAAACTATATCTTGATTTTGATGATGAGAGAGATAGTTATGTAATCGATATTGAAGCCGCTAAGGAATTTATCGATGAAAATATCGTTTTTAATGGGGTTGTTGTGGACAGTCATCTAGCTGTTCATATTGTCCCTTGTAGCAAGATAGACGTATGTTTCGTCCTTAGATGCGACCCATATATCCTGATGGATCGGCTTAGAAACAAGGGGTATAAGGAGAGAAAGGTCTTGGAGAACGTCCAGGCTGAGATACTTGATGTTATTTTAACAGATGCTCTAACCGTATGCGGCTTTGATAAAGTTGTTCAACTCGATGTCACTCATGGTGTTAAGGACCGTGTTGCAGAGATAGTAGATAAAATTAACCATGGAATAATGATCGAGTCGGAAAATGTCGACTGGCTAAGCCTTATCATGTCCAAAGGCGATCTAAGAAAATTTTTTCCTGAGGGCTTAGACGTCGGTTAACATATCACTTGGAACTATCTTGATATGGATTGGTAGGGGATATCTAGCGTCTTTTATAACCGCCTCACCAGTCTCCATCTCCTTGATATAATTGATTTGTTTCTCGTCTAGAGACATTATATTGAGGATCATCTTCAAGTCCTCTTGACCCACTATCCTGTGGAGTATCACCATCCCCGCGTTCTTAATCGTGTCTTTCGAGACTTGGGTGGGAAACTGTGTCACTAGGAAGACTGACTCACCGAACTTCCGGAGCTCGTTTATCATCCTCTCGGCAATGGTAGGCGGGTCATAATCCCTTCTATATGGTACGATATACCTGGCTTCCTCAATAACGGTTATATGATTTAGACTGGATGTACCTACTGAGATCCTATAGTCATATATCTGTTTCAATAGTATCTGGGAATATATCTGCCTGATCTTGGTCTCCCTAATATGCCCAAGCTCTATAACGACGTTCTTCTCCAGCAATTCATTAACCCTAATATAGCTTTTGCCGATGAACGCCTTCTCAGCCTGACCCTCGACCAGAGGCTTAATCCTCCTAAGTAAAGCCATCTTCGTCTCATTATCATAATATGACCTAACTGGATATCTCTCGATCATCTTCACCAGCGCCCTTAGGTTAGGCTCCTTCTCATTCAAGGCCTTATAACTTGATAATGTGGCCTCCATAGCCATCTTAAACATATATGTCTGTGGATGTGTGAAGTTGTAGGTGTCGCCGAAGATGTCTGAGACCAGGGCTATATGCTCCGCCATATCTATTGAGAACATGGGGTCGAGGGGGTTTACAGCAGCTTCATTATCCTTACCAGGCCTGAGAACCATATCAATATTGCTTAGATATTTTTCATACTCATTATGGAAGTCCAGCACTAAATACTTAATGGTCTTTGGAAGCTGGTTGAGTATAGTGGCTATTGTAGTGCTTTTTCCACTTCCAGTTATACCCATGCAGAACAGGTGGCTGTCAAGCTCCCTAGGAGTAATATAGTATCTCATCCCCTCCCCACTATACCCAGGGTCTATAAAATATCCCAGGGCTATGCTATTCTCCACGCCATCTCCCCCCTCCATCACAGGGATATAGAACTTTGGAATATCTCTTCCAATGGATTCGGAGGGCTCCGGATGCTCGTGTATCAACATGGGATAACTGTTATTCTCCTTATTAGCCGGTAGGTTGCCGAATGTAAGTATATTCTTTATCTCCCTACCGCTTAACCTACTTGATTGGAACGTGGGGAAGACGGCGTAGAACGTGCTCTCTATAATCCTCATCCTCTCCTCCAACTCATCCATATTCCTAGCCTTTGTAATGATGTATATGCCTGAGACCATTGATCCTCCTTTATCCATGGAGGCATAGATCGTCATAACCGGGATCCCCATCTTACCAACTGCCTGGAAAAAGTTTTGGTACCCCCTCTGGAGGAGGTATGCCTTGAAGGCGGGGTCGGAAGCCTCTATCTCACCCACCTTTATCTTAAACCCACCTATATACCTCTCTCTACCCCCGCCTTTATCCAGGGTCGTATCATATTCTGTAAGCCTCTTAAGTATCTTATCTACAGTAATCCTCCTACGTATCATCATGGTGGATCATTCTGGCATGAAGTAGAACACTGTCTTGAAGAGCCAGTCAAGCCCTTCCCAAGCCTTTGTAAATAGCGTGTCCAGCTTCGCCTGCACCTGGCCTAGAGCGCCTATCGTGATTGACAATGCTATTAAGGCGACTACAATCAATAGAGCCTCCTCTATAATCTGAACTCCTCTCCTCCTCATATTCTCATCCATTAAAAGGGTTTCCATAGCGTATTTAACCCCCTACAAACCTACTCGAGCCAGGGTATCAACTGCCATAGATAGCTTAGGCTGAGTTGGTATATGGATATGAAGAGGAGGAGCTGTATCAAAATCATCTTAGCGAGGCTGAATCTACCTATACGGTTGAGGTAGATCGTTGACAGGGTCATAGAGGCAAGTGCGTGTAGGATATAGATACTCGTGTCAGGCATATTAATCCTATCTCCAGCATTCATAGATGAGGTGTTCACCACACTTATGTTGAGCATTGAGAGGAGGGGTGTGAAGGCTGTTATAACGGGGATCGTGATGTATAGGATGAGGAGTAGGATCGTGATTCTCTTACTAAATATCCTCTTGAGCCCAGTCAACTCCCCCTTTATATATTCTACATCGATGATCTTCCTAAGATACCTAACCAGCCTATCCCTATCCTCCTCAATTGTAGAGAGTACCTCAGCCTCCTGAATATATGGTAAGTCGGCTTTCCCACTCTTCAT
>JALTNJ010000199.1 GCA_027000765.1 Nitrososphaeria archaeon
GCCTTAAATATGATGGTCATGTTGTAAATAGTCTTCACCTATGTTACGAGGGAGGCATGTCTGAAGACGGTGTTAGGAGAACATTGGCCGGTGCACCGCCTTCTGGGCATCTCATTCCCACCGTCCTCATCAGATACTACCCACTATACAGGGATTTCGCATATCTAAAGGGTGTACGTATTGTCCGTATAGCTACTCATCCTATGATGATGAATAGAGGAATTGGAAGTAAGGCTCTGGATCACGTTGTATCTGAGGCTAAGGAGATGGGTGTGGACTGGGTAGGATCAAGCTTTGGAGCCACTGAGGAGCTTCTCAATTTCTGGATTAGAAATAAGTTTATCCCGGTGTATCTCAGTCCAATAAGAAATCATGTGTCTGGAGAATTCAGCACGATAGTTCTACGCCCCCTATCCTCGGCTGGTAGAGAATATATCAAGAAGTTTAGAGTGGAGTTTAAGAAGCTGTTTGTAGAGTCTATGGTAGATGCCCATTTCGTTTTGGATGAGAAGCTGGCATATATCTTATTATCAGCAGACCCATGGAGTATCAGCTATTCACCTAATCTAAGGGGTAATCAACGGGAGAGGCTGAAGGAATATATCTATGGTGCGCTACACTATGGAGGTGCCTATGATGCAATTAGGGAGATTGTAAAAGCGCATTTCATTAGGAGCCCGGATAAACGAGTGCCTATCCCCAAGAAATTTGAGTATGCTCTCATATCTAAAGTTCTCCAAGCTAGGAGCTGGGATAAAGTCTCCCATGAATCAGGGATAGATAGGATGGATCTCATCTTCAAGTTTAGAGAATATATCGGGAAGATGAGGCTGAAATACCTCGAGGGGATATGAGTATGAGACGTAGGCGCCGCCTCAAATTTAGAGACGAGTATATCCCGTTGATACTCTCGGGGAGAAAAAGGACGACTATAAGGGCCAAGGCAAAGTATTCTAAAGGTGAGCTTGTGGATATAACTGATCTTAAGGGGAATATCCATGGGGAGGCAGTTATCTCCAATATTGTTGAAAAGAGGTTTTCTGAGTTAACGGATAAAGATGCAATTAAAGACGGTTTCCTAGATGTGGAGGAATTGAAAACTGCATTAAGGGATATCTACGGAGATCTGGATGATGATTCGGTACTCTACATCTACCATTTTAAGTTCCGTAGAAAACGCGGTCCTATTAAAAGGAGAAGATAATTTTTAAGCTTTTCATTAACTTTTTTATTTATATCTAATTATAAAAAACCATTTTACATATGCACCGGCTAATGCTACTAAGGATATAATATGCGGTGAGATGAAGATAGATGAGCGATGGACAGACTCTCAGAATACTGGAGTATATCTACGTACCCGTTTTCCTTGTAATATTTGCAGTTGTATCAACAATCCCTGCACTAAGTTACTTGACATATCTTAAAACGGGAAGTGAGGTGATGTCAACACTCGTTATAAGTGTCTTTGGACTAGCATATACATTCACTAGTGTCCTCGCAGGGATAATCCATCAGTTCGTTAAGAAAGAGTTTCTTGTTATAAGCATAGGGATATTCGCTATAATATTATCTGGGATTCTATTTTTCACTGGAAACCCCATCCTATATATCGTGGGACGAGCTATAATAGGTGTGGCTGAGGCTTTTGTATTCGTAGGTTTCGTAGGCGTCATTATAGGGAGCTTCCCGGGTGTGGGGGAAGCGACTCCTATATTAGGTAGGTTCTTCAGTATTATGAGTCTAGGAATAGTTATAGCTCCGGCTTTAGGTAGTATATTCATTACAAGATCACTATATAACTTGTTATTTACCATCTTTATACTCATGTTGATTCCGGCTTTCCTCCTAACATTGTATCCTGTCTTTAAACGAGTTGAAATTAGGAGGGCGGTTGACTCTAGCTCTCTCTCCTATACAAAATTGGGATCCCTATTTATCATCCCCATTTTAATGGTTTTCTCAGTAGGTGCATCTGATGGTTCATATCAATCAAGGGCTGTTATATGGTTTACACAGCTAAATTTAAATCCTGAGAACGCCGGTTTCATAATAACACTTTATTATATATCCGCCATAATTGCACAGCTTGTCCTACCATCAATATCGAAAAAAGTGGGTATGGATAAGGGTTTCCTAATTAATATTGGGGTAGGGTTAATAGGATTTGTAACATGCCTATCTACCGCAGGTTACTTTATTACTCCTAGCGTTAATGCTATGATGCTTGTTTATATTACTGCATTAATGGTGGGTTTTGGAGTAGGGTTACTATCCCCTTATGGGACCGAGATGATAGCCAAAATGTTTGGGAAAAACTATCTAGTAGGCTCAGGATTTGTAAATACGATATGGGCAACGGGATACTTTATCGTACCGACTCTGTTTGCAGTATATGCCTCGAATTACGTTATAGATGTGACTTCACTACTCACACTACAGGCTATTAACTTTTTGATAGGCATATACTTTGTTAAAAGAATCGGTAATAACAACATATAGATAGATTAGGATGTTCACCTAATCCTTCTCATAAAATCGTCTTTAGATACCCCTTGAATAAACAGAGTCTTGTATCTACTTTTAAGTCCAGACACGATTTTTATGTTCTCATGTGGAATGTTAAGTGTCTTGGAGAGGAAATTGATCAATGATATATTTGCTCTGCCTCTCACTGGTTTTTCCCTAGTATAGAAGATCAACTCATCTCCGGTATATTCTAAACTCTCTTTCCGACTCAGGGGTTTGACATAGATCTTAACCCTTATTCCTCTATCAGCTTCTTCAACGAAGTTCATTTACATCATCTCAATATGAAACTTTTTTGATAAATAATATTTATAGTTGAACAACGTATTATTTTCAAATAGCGGTTCGTTTAGATCATGCTATGGTTAGGCTATGGTGGTTTTACATGAGGGCAGATTTTAAAGGTAGGGATTTTCTGACTTTAATGGATTTTACTAGGGACGAGGTTGAGTTTGTCCTGAAGGTTTCTATGGAGCTTAAAAGGCTCCATGCAATGCGTGCACCGCATGAATATCTTAAGGGACGGACCGTTGGACTTATCTTTGAAAAACCTTCTACGAGGACAAGGGTCTCCTTCATGGCAGCCATATCACACCTTGGTGCTGTTCCT
>JALTNJ010000200.1 GCA_027000765.1 Nitrososphaeria archaeon
CGTGAGAAAATAGTATGGAACCCCTCCAGCTATAAACCATAGTTTACACACGTCATTAATTTCATACTTCCGATAAAATTTACGTATATCTATGAAGCTTATCGGCGTAACCCTCCACTCACCGGTTCGCCTACCATACAGGGGAGACCTGTAGTTAAGGACTTCAGTCTCCATCATAGAAACACTAGAGCCTAGTAATAGGAGAAATATCCTACTTTTAGACAATGTTTCATCCCAGATTTTCTGAAACACCGATATTATACCTTTATCCAGCTCTATTAAATAGGAGAACTCGTCGATAGCGATAACTATCCTCTCGTCACCAATATCTCTAACAAGGAGTTTGAAGATATCAATAAAATTATCTAGCTTGAGGAAAAGCTCGTCACCCGTATATTCATAAAGCTTTTTTCGAAAAGCCTTAATATTTTCATTTATACTGTCTCTAGTGCATAAGAAATAGATAGATGATTTATCCTCGATAAACCTCTTAATCAACTCTGTCTTACCAATTCTCCTCCTACCATATATTATTATAAGCTGAGGTCGAGGATCCTGGTACTTATCCTCTAGAAAAGCTAGTTCCCTCCCCCTATTTATAAATAGTTGTATCATAAGTATAATACTTTACATACAACTATTTAAGTATGAAGCTGATAAAAATGAGAGTTGGTCGCAGACCGGTGTTTTGGAGGTACATAAATAGATGTGAGGGTCAGATGGGCCCTCATGTTTCGTTATTCGATTCCTAGTCTGCTTGTCATCTTAACGAGTAGGAATATTACGAAAGCTACTATGAGGAACGTTAACAGGGCTCCTGTGAAATGGCCTATTCTAAATGGACCGAGCGTTATCTCTTCCCATTGTGTTCCGGATAGGGATATCGATATTAGAGGCATTATCAAGTCGTTAACCATAGCCTTTACTAGCTCTCCTAGGTATAACCCGAGTATGAATGCAACAGCCAAACCCATGACCTTGTATTTGGATATAAAGTCTTTAAACTCGTTTAAAAGTCCCTTAGGCTTCTCCAGCAGCTGGGGTTTTGGCTTAGGTTCTAAAAGCCCGCGTATTTTCCTTAATTCAACTAGGATCTCCTCTTCAAGACTCATTATAGACAACTCATATATAGATAGATAATAGATAGATATGTCTCATAGGAAATATAATTATTCAGATAAGTTAGTAGGCTCGATATTCTAAAGTGTTTAGTTATCTATTAATGAAGTCTATATCAACTCTATTTCGAACTCACAGTATGGATCTTCTAATGCAATACACTTGTTCTCTCTAACCATTAGTTTACGGTCTTTAGCCATCACTTTCTCAAAGAACCCTACCAATATCCCCTTTACATAGTTGCTTGCAGGCTTGTCCACCCTTCCTTTAAGCATCTCACATTCCCACAACATACCTACCTTTAGGATTATCTTGTCATCTTTAATTGAATAATCAATTATCTTACACCAGCTGGCGCCTTTAGTCAATGCATCGATTAACTTTATACCATCCTCCGGTCCCTCTATCTCAGTATACTTGCTATAAGTATCGTAAAGCTCTCTCCCCACTCCATATCCTAGGTGATATAGAAATGAAGATGCTGCTCCCTCACCAAACTGTTTTTTAAGCCCATTTATTATACCCATCATATTTGCAAATCCCATCAATATTACCCTATGATTCCCCAGTAGTTTGACGCAGAAGTTTCTCGGGAATATCATGTTTTTAAACGTCGGCGAGATCTCCACGTGGCTAATGTATTTTCTTTCCTTCTTGAATTCATTCAATAAGGTCTCGGGATCAACGTCCTTATCTGTGAAATCCACAACTATGAAAAATAGATCGTTACCCTCAGAGACTCTACATTCCTCTATATATACGATGTTTAAGCCATGCTTCTCAGTTATGGAGGTTAAGCATCGTAAAGCCCCTGGAATATTGGGTAGAACCACTTCATAACCCACTAGATTCTTACCCTCAGTGTATATAAACACCATAACTACTAACCCGAAATAAAGATATTATACGAAAATATTAAAAATATTTTATAAGACATGTTAAGATAAGACTAGATAGATTAAGTAAATGTAAAATATATAAAGATTAAGGGGTGAATCTAACTATTTAGAGTCCATACGCCTTAGTATATCCACAGCCTCTTATCAATAGACTTGGGGTCGAGACACTGAGTCGGATCCACCAATGGAATATGTTCTCAACATCCTTTCCTAAACCAGTGATATTGTTTAGTATTCTAGGCATATTGTCAGAGAAGCGTAGGCCTTTTACCGCCCCCTTTATCTCGCCGTTCTCTACATAGAATAGACCGTCCCTAATTACGCCGCTGAAGTCGCCCTTAATATGATTCTGGAATCGGATATAAGTAACATTATTCAGTATAAAGCCTTTGTCAAGCTCCTTCACCAGCTCCTCCCTCGACATATCCCCTGGGGAAACATCTAGGTGCCATGCAGAGGGCATGATCCATCCTGCATTACCAGTTAATTCAGAGTTGAATACCTTGGCTGTAAATCGGTTATGAAGATATGTCGTTAGACGACCCTCTGTGATTATCGTGTTCTTCTTAGTAGGCATACCTTCATCGTCAAACGACCTAGGTGCCCTACTTAATTGGCTATGTGGATTGTCACTGATTGTGAGACCTTTATATGCCACATCCACGCCTAGTTTGTCCCTAAAGAAACTACGCCCCATTAAGACATAGAAACCGGAGGAGGAGGTTCCCACTAGATTCATTAAGGCTGCAGCGGCGTTTGGCGTAGCCACAGTGTCATATCTACCAGGTTCTATTGATATTGTATTTGTACTTAGCTTGGCGATCTCGCCGGCCTCCCTACCAAGTCTCTTCGGATCAAGACCATCTATATTCCTAGCTAATTGAGAAGCATGGCCAGAGTCCTCACCATCTACAAAAGCCCTTACATCCAGATATATATTTGTATAGGAGTCGGTTAAGACATCGTTTGTCTTCGACGTAGCCAAATATATCTCTACATAGTTTCCCCTAACAGCTCCAGAAACCCGTCTAGCTCCACTTACCAGAGCCTCGTCGATAGAATCCTTAGCCATGTCAGCTAGGAGATCGGGTCTATCAAGAATCTTCTTATCAA
>JALTNJ010000201.1 GCA_027000765.1 Nitrososphaeria archaeon
CTTCCTTTATTATGCCAGCGACATCAGCGTATTTCTTGGCGAAGGAGGGTATGAACGGCGAAAACCCAATTATATCATTAATAACGATTATCTGCCCATCGCAGCCTCCTCCACATCCTATACCTATAGTGGGGATATCCAATCTCTTTGTGATTTCCTCAGCTACTTCAGCGGTTGTAAACTCAATGACTATTGAGAACACCCCCGCCTCCTGAAGCATCTTCGCCTCTTCAACAAGCCTTATAGCATATTCATGCTCTTTGCCCATAAGTCGATATCCACCGAATTGGAGGACACGCTGTGGAGTAAGTCCGATATGACCCATTACAGGGATACCTGCCTTGATTATCGCCTCAATTTTATCTATAACTTCAAATCCACCTTCTACCTTAACCGCATCAGCCCCAGCCTTTATAAACTTACCTGCGTTCTCCACAGCCTTTTCCTTACTTACTTGATAGCTCATAAACGGCATATCACCCACGATCAGCGCCCTCGGCTTCGCTCTGGCCACAGCCCTTGTATGGTGTAGCATCTCCTCCATGGAGACAGGTAGGGTGTTTTCATAGCCTAGTAGCACCATCCCGACAGAGTCGCCGACAAGTATGCCGTCTACTCCAATGGAGTCGACTATCTTTGCAGTCATGTAGTCATATGCCGTTATCATGACTATCTTCTCATTCTCAGACTTCTTTTTCCAGAAATCCCTAATTGTTACCCTCCTCATTCCCCTGTTAACCCCTTAATAATAAATATAAGGGTCTCATTAATAGGAGTTGGCACCCCATGTAAACGTCCATATTCAACTATAGCACCATTTATATAGTCTATTTCTGTACGCTTACCGCTAATCACATCTTGAAGCATAGAGGATTTATTGCCGGCGGTTAATCTAACAACATTAAATAATTCATCCATGGGATTCCTTGGAAGCCGTACTCCTTGCTTATTTACAACATCCATTCCCTCAGTGACCACAGAGATAGCTAGTTGATTAGCATATTTATTCTGGAGGAGGACTTTATTCTCCTCACGGAATATAGCTGTAATCGGACCAATAGCCGCGTTGACCAAAACCTTTAGCCATCTATATCCATCTATATCATCCACGATCTCAACATTAAGGCCTCCTCTATTAAGGAGATTTTTTACTTCATCGAGCAGGGGACTAGCTTCTCCCACTCTTTGACCTAGGTAAATATTACCAGTCCCCTTGAGTTCGGAGGTGGCGATATCTATTCTAGTTGCTCCATAAGTGAGTATAGCGGCTATAGAACGCGTTTCCCCAATTAGGCGTTCAGACTGTTCAAGGAGTCCAATGCCATTCTGCATACTAACAGCCACCCCATCATCCTTAAGGATCCTAGCAGCCTCCATTATAGCATCTTTAAAGTCATATGCCTTTGTAGTGATGAATACGATATCATATGACTTTCTCTTTTCAGCGGTTATAAATGATAATCTATGGGACAGCCTAAAGATGTTAAAACCTATTTTGAACTTGGGACCACCACTTTTCTCTACAAGGAGTTTGCGGAAACGCTCTCTATATATAAGGGTAGCCTTTACACCTGCTCTTTCCAAGGCATAGGCAATGAACAATCCTATTGCCCCTGGTCCGATGATGGCGATGTTCATGGCATATAGACACCTAAACGTATCTCACAACATCCTGTCTTTATTTAGACTCTAGATTCTTCCTAACAAGATCCAAGATCTTCGACGCAATCAACTTCTTGCTCGTAATAGGGATATGCTCTACAAGACCATTGGAGTCGACTATAAACACTTCATTACTCTCTTCAGCGAAGCCTACCCCAGGTCTACATACATCATTAGCCACTACTAATTCAAAGCCTCGATCAGCCGCATACTTCACGGCCTTTTTAATTATCTCCTCGTCGTCTAATCCACATACGGCTTTGAAAGCGATGACATAAATATCCTTATCCTTCTCCTTAACTGTTTCTACTATCTTGGGAGTCGTCACAAACTCGATCTCAAGCTTTTTCTTCCTCCTAGAATCTATTTTGGACTTAATCTCCTTAGCTGGTTTATAATCTACTGGAGCGGCTGCTGAAATAAATACATCATACTTCCCATTAGCAACTTCATCAAGAACCATCTTATGCATTTCCTCAGTGGTCTCTACCCTTATCCTCTTTATCCCCGAGGGCACATCTATGTCTGTATTCCCAATTATTAATGTTACATCTGCCCCCCGGAGATAAGCTTCTCTCGCTAAGTATACACCCATTTTACCTGAGCTTTTATTAGTTAGTATCCTCACCCTATCGATATATTCCAGCGTGGGGCCAGCGGTGATTAGGAATTTACGTCCCTTTAGATCTTTAATATACAACATATCCATTACTTCAAACACGATATCCTCTATCTCAGGGAACTTCGCCTTAGCCTCCTCCCTCCTGGGAGGCATTATCCTTACACCGATCTTTCTCAGCCGCTCTAGAGCCTCCATTAGAATTGGGTTTTCATACATAGGCTCATGCATAGCAGGAACCATGAGGACAGGGACACCTACTCCCAGAGCCACTGTCAATGTAAGGGTTACCGGGGTATCGGATATCCCTTGGGAAACCTTGGCTATCGTGTTTGCGGTTGCGGGAGCGACGAGTATTAGGTCGACCTCCTCAGCCAAGAAAATGTGCTCCACCTTACCCGTTATCTCAGTCACAACTGGGTTTCCAGTAGCCCATTCGAATGCATATGGATGGACAATCAACTGTGAATCCTTACTCATAACAACGTATACATCTGCCCCATGTCTAATCAGCTCCCGAGCTAAGTCTATAGCCCTATAAGCAGATACGCTGCCAGTTACACATAAGGTAATCTTCTTACCGAGTAACTCACTTCCTTTAGAGGCTTTTATAACATTTTTTTCGGAATAGCTCATTTCAAAGTAATTAATCACGTTAAGGAATAATTAAAAATTATTTATTATTTATATAAGGATAAGGCTTGAGAGCCTAGTCCTCCAGCCCCCATTCCTTGAGCCGTGCATATAAAGTGGTTCTAGATACCCCCAGGATCTTTGCAATGGTACTCTTGGGAATGCCTTTTCTAAGATATTTCTCGACTTCCTTCCTCCTT
>JALTNJ010000202.1 GCA_027000765.1 Nitrososphaeria archaeon
TTCTCTCAACCGGGATCAGCGTTCCAGACACACGCTGTAAAGGGCAATCCACTAATAAAAGTCTCTACGGGATCATTAGGCCAAGGTCTTTCAATAGCCAACGGAATTGCTTTGGGAATGAAGATGAATGGAGAAGAAGACTATGTATACGTTGTTGTGGGAGACGGAGAGACTGATGAAGGACAGATATGGGAGGCGGCTGCTACCGCATCCACCTATGGATTAGACAATATAATACTTATCATTGATAGAAATGGAACACAGCTGAGTGGAGAGACGGAGAAGATAAAGCGTAAAGAGCCTTTAGGGCTTCGCTGGAGATCCTTCGGATGGGAAGTTCTTGAAATAAGGCTTAGGAGCGCTGCAGATGTACTATATGCGTTGATCAAGGCAGATAAGGTAAAGAACTGGCCTAAAGTGATCATTGCAAGGCATATTTAACATGTATGAAGACGGTGTAGAGAATGGAGACTAGTTTTAGAGAGGCTTTTGGAGAGGCTTTACTAGAGGCTGGGGAGTCCACTAGAAACTTGGTTGTAATTGATACTGATGTATTGAACTCAACGAAGACCATATATTTTGCAAGGAGATTCCCCGAAAGATTTATTCAGATGGGGATAAGTGAGCAGGATGCGGCGGGCATGGCCGCTGGCCTAGCGATTAGCGGCAAGATACCTGTACTAGCCACTTTTTCAATGTTCCTACTAAGGAGTTGGGAGCAGATTAGAAATACAATTGCACGAGACAACCTTAGTGTAAAGATAGTTGGGACCCACTCAGGTTTATCTGACTATCTCGACGGGGCATCACACCAGTGTCTAGAGGACATCGCCTTAATGAGAGTATTACCAAATATGACCGTCATATCCCCGGCAGATGACATTTCAACTCGTTCTCTATTTCATCAAGCTCTTGAACTAAGAGGACCAGTTTATATTAGGCTTGGAAGGGACAACGCCCGAAGGATCTACCGAGATTATGAGGATGTGACTATTGGTAAAGCAAACATATTAGTAGATGGAGATGACATGTCGATAATATCATGTGGAGCCTTTGTATCGATCTCACTTAATGTTGCGAATATCCTTAGAGAAAAGGGATTTAGACCGAGGGTTATAGATTCTCACACAATAAAGCCCCTTGATACAGAGACAATTATTAAGGCGGCTAGAGAGGCTTCTCCAGTATTTGTCATCGAAGAACACAATATATTCGGTGGACTAGGATCTGCAGTGGCAGAGATAATTACAGAGAGGACTCCTACACACGTGTTTAGAATAGGGGTTCCAGATGTTTTTGGAACTGGTGGTAGAAGCTATGAAGAGCTACTCAGATACTTTAGGCTCACACCTCCTGAGATAGTGAAGAAAATTGAGGGGATGATAAATGGTCTTTAAGTATACAGGTAAGGACTATAAGGAGAAGACGGTTATTAGAGTTGGTCGGGTAGAAATAGGAAAGAAATTCGTTTTCATCGCCGGACCCTGTTCAATAGAAAGTGAGGAACAGCTAGCTGAAGTAGTTGAGGGGCTACTGAGCATCGGGGTAGACATACTTAGAGGAGGGGCTTTTAAGCCGAGGACCTCACCATACTCTTTCCAGGGATTAGGCTTAGAGGGGTTAAAGATACTCCGTAGAATCAGTGAGAAATATGATATTCCTATAATAAGTGAAGTTCTAGATCCTAGGGATCTAGAGAAAGCAGTTGAGTACGTGGATATAATTCAGATCGGTGCAAGAAACATGTATAACTATCCACTTCTTAGGGAAGTTGGGAAGCTGGAGAAACCCGTTTTATTGAAAAGAGGATTATCCGCTACACTAGATGAATGGCTATATGCGGCAGAATATATTATGAATGAGGGAAACGAAAAAGTAATTCTCTGTGAGAGAGGGATAAGGACATTCGTTAAGCATACTAGATTTACATTGGATATAGCCGCAGTTCCTTCACTTAAAGAAAGAACTCATCTACCAGTGATCGTTGATCCATCACATCCCGCTGGGAGAAGAAGTATTGTACCACCCTTAGCCAAGGCCGCTGCATGTGTGGGAGCAGATGGTATAATGGTTGAAGTCCACAGCAAGCCAGATAATGCCCTCTCCGACGCCGCTCAGAGCCTCACTATTGAGATGTACAAGGAATTAGTTAGAGATGTTAGGAGATGTCTATAATAAAACTTGATCACCTTGGGAAAACGATAATCTTTGGACAAGGTTCTACATCTGAAGTTTTTAATAAGATTGGCGAGATGAAGCCATATAAAATTGGCTTGTTAATCGACAGGCAAGTGGCAAAGGCATATCCCAATGTACTGGAGGAAATGTGGCTACGATTTGGACTTGACATGATATATTATATAGATTCAGGTGACATATCTAAGACATTGGATACAGTAGTGGATATATGGGAGAAGCTTGTTAAAAATAGATTCACGAGAAAATCACTTTTAATAAGTCTTGGCGGAGGAGTGGTTAATGACATAGCGGGTTTCGTTGCATCGACATTTATGAGGGGACTCTCACTCATAGTTATCCCAACTACATTATTGTCACAGGCTGATGCATCAATTGGAGGAAAAAATGGGGTAAACTTCCATGGTAAAAACATGATAGGTACATTTTACATTCCCGACTTAGTTGTTATAGATCCAGTTTATATCAAGAGCCTAGGTACGCAGGAGGTTACCAATGGAATTGTAGAGATAATAAAACATGGGATACTAGGCTCAGAAAACTTGTTGAAATTCCTAGCGGAAAATAGAGAGGACATAATAAATAGGGAGATAGATGTTGTAGAGAAAGCGATACTCCAGAGCATTAAAATCAAACTTAATATAATCTCAAGGGACTTCAGAGAAACAGGGCATAGAATGATTTTAAACTTGGGACATACAATCGGCCACGCGATTGAAGAGCTAACCCATCATAGAATATCTCATGGAGAAGCCGTGGCTTATGGAATTAGGATAGCTATGAGGCTTGGAGAAAAACTGTTTGGATTCAGGGATACAGATAAAATAGAAGAGATGCTTTTTGACTATGGCTTACCACAAGATTTTCCATTTAAATTAGATGGCTTGTTGGATATGATGAAACAGGATAAGA
>JALTNJ010000203.1 GCA_027000765.1 Nitrososphaeria archaeon
GATGAGATACATGAATTGGCGAATAATAAGAGAGGGGCCCAGCTCAGTATAAACCTTGAGAGGCTGGCTTATAAAGTAGGTGGGATACAGAGGATAGGTCTCTCTGCTACAGTAGGCTCGCCAGAGGAAGTCCTGAAATATCTAGTTGGATCCGAGGGGAAGGGGGTTATCATTGACGTCGATGTCACGAAGTCAATGGAGATAAGCGTCGTATATCCAGATGCCACGGATGAGGATTATAGGGCTGCATCGAGGATGTATACATATCCATCTGTAGCCGCTAGGATAAGGGTTATAACCGACTTGATTAGGAGGCATAAAGCTACGTTGGTGTTTACAAACACTAGGCCTATGGCTGAGATACTTGGGAGCAGGATATATCTCTATGATGAGAAGCTACCTGTAATGGTCCACCATGGATCGCTGAGCAAGAATATCCGTATGCGTATTGAGAAGATGCTTAAACAGGGGTTGATTAAAGCCATTATATGCACCTCCTCACTCGAGCTAGGCATAGACATTGGTGACGTCGATCTAGTTATACAGTATAACTCGCCTAGGCAGGTCTCAAGGCTTATACAGAGAGTAGGTAGGAGTGGCCACTGGATAGAGAGGACTTCAAAGGGTGTGGTGATCGTCCAAGACCTCGATGACCTGATGGAGTCCCAGGTGATAAGGGAGATGGCCTTATCAAGGAGGCTGGAGAAGCTTAGGATAATAGACAAGCCTTATGACACCCTGTTACATGAGATAGTGGGGATGCTTATACTATCCAGGTCAGTGGATTTGGAGGAGGTATATAGCATTATCAAGAAGAGTTATGTCTATAGGAACCTGACTAGGGAGGAGTTTCTAAAGCTACTTAGATTTGCCTCTGGATTGACGGAGAGGATAATATATCTCTCTCAGGATGAAAAGCTGATAAGTAGGCCTATTAATAGAAAGAGACTCTTCAACTACTATTTCTCCGTCCTCTCCATGATCCCTGATGTCAAGCAGTTTCTAGTCGTAGACGATGAGAGCAATAATCCCGTTGGAATCCTAGATGAGGAGTTCGTGGCCTCCTACGGCGAGCCAGGTACAAAGTTTATAATGGCGGGTCGGCCTTGGAAGATAATCCAAGTGTATAGGAATAAGGTATATGTCTCTCCAGAGGAGGATTTCTTCGGCGCTATACCGGATTGGGTGGGGGAGGAGATTCCAGTACCATATGAAGTCGCCCAGAAGGTTGGTGAGGTTAAAAACGATATAATGAGGATTTTCGAGGAGGTGGGTGGAGACAGGGAGAGATTCAAGGAGGGTGTGAGAGAGGGGTATGGAGAGGATTTGAGTAGGTTATCAAATGTCTTTTATGAACAGCTTAGAGAAGGTATTCCCCTGCCTACACATAATAGGGTATTAATAGAGAAGTTTGAAGACAAGATAGTGGTCCATATACACGGCGGCACACTAATAAATAGGACGATAGCGGGATATCTTACTAATGCCATTGCAGATGAATATGGTGAGCTGGTGAACTACTCAAGCGATCCATATAGAATATTTATACGGACTATCCATCTAGAGCCTAGTGATATAGAGAAGCTACTTAAGAAGAGGGATAGATTCGAGAAGTATCTGGAGAAGACTATAGAGACGAGTAGGGTCTTTCTATGGAGGCTTATCCATGTAGCTAGGAGGATGGGGATTGTATCAAAGGAGAGGACAATTGATTATAAGGATGCGGAGATACTGGTCACTACATTACGTGGGACACCGGCTTATGAAGAGGCTTATAGGGAGACGGATTTCAAGGACTTCGACACTGAGGGAGCCATGAAAGTGTTGGAGATGATCTCCGGGGGAAGGTGGAGCATAGATATCGTGGAGATTGGTAGGCCTACCCCGGTTACAAGGGAGTATCTAGCTTATAATGAGGTGAAGTTTGAGTATCCTAGGCTGGATAGGGTTAGGACGCTACAGATTCTATCGACTAGGGCCAGGCTCATGAATGAGGTGAGGACCTTTATATGCATAGACTGCCTCCAGTATGTGGATGAGATGAGGATCCGCGACCTCCCTGATAAACCCACCTGCCCAAAATGCGGGAGTAGTAGGATAGGCCTGTCGGAGGAGCTTCCGGAGGAGGTGGAGAAGCTACTTGATTATGCCAGGAATAGGCCAGACTATATTAAGAGGAGTCCCAAGTGGAGGAGGCTTAGGAAGACCGGTGAGATAATTAATAGGTTTGGAAAGGCAGGTGCATTTGTACTGGCTTCTCCTCATATATCTCCTAAGCAGGCGGTTGAGATACTTGAGGAAGAGAGTGGTATAACGGGTAGGTTGGTGAAGCTGGTTATTGAGGCTGAGAAGAAGAGTCTTCTACGGAGGTTTCAGCTTCCTGAGACATAGCCCGGCCTATCAATACTGATGTAAGCATCTTAAGATCAAGCTCTAGATATGTCCTTAACCCTATCTTCAGGTATTCACCATCCTCCTCGAGATACTTCATCTTGATAAAACGGTCTATTAGCCTAATGACCCTCCACTCAGGGATCTTCTCCTTAAGAGTCTCCTCAACCTCCTTCCTAGATGCCTTCCCATCGCCAGCCAGTATATGCGCCAAGGCGACGGTCAATACAGCCATCTCATCAACCCGCCATCCAAATGTCTTTACCTCGGTAAATGACAGGGGATACTTTGGCTGTACGACATAGTATATTGACTTGTTTGAATCCTCCTCTATCTCCACCCTCCTCACATATAGCCCTAGGAGCTCTAGATACTCGTTGAAATCATTAATTACAGACTCATAGTCCCTACCCAGATACTTCTCCAGCTCCCACTCCTTGACACCGGGATACCTATGTCTCTTAAATAATAGTAGATGCGCGAGTTTCGCAAGCTTTATCTTCCTATCCTTCCTCACGTCTAACCACCACCGCTAGGGAAGAGGGATTCCTAATCTCAACCCTCCTATCCTTAGGCCTAATCCATATCTTCTCTTCAAGCCTATCAACCTTGACATCAACCCATCCATCAGATATTAGGAAGCTGAGTATATAGGCGCGTTCCACCGGGTCACCACGTGTTATAAACTCCTTATAATCTATATACTCGCCTCTCGA
>JALTNJ010000204.1 GCA_027000765.1 Nitrososphaeria archaeon
CATATACGTAGGGAGCGTGCAACGTCAAACATATGTAGTAACGAGGCCTTGTCTGCAGTGGCATCCGCTGTATACATATCTCTACTCGGTAAAAACGGGTTGATTAGGCTTTCGATGAAGTTGTTGAAATATTCCCACATGCTTCATGAGATGCTCGCGTCACACGGCTTTAAACAACCTTATAACCTTCCATATTTCAGGGAGTTCTCACTCGTCTTGGACAAGCCTATAGAGACCAGTAGTCTTCTAAAGCATATGATTAATAAAGGCTTTTTATTCGGAGCCGTACTGGCTAGATACCATACAGTGTCACTAAATGAACATCATTCCCAACAGGCGTTGGAGGAGCTGACATCCTCTATAGAGGAGGTGATCGGCTAGTGACTGAGTTTAGACAGGCAAAGTGGGATGAGCCATTGATATATGAACTCTCTAAAATAGACCCCTCCCTCCCTGAAGTCATTGTTAAGGAAGCATCCAGATATCTTCCTGAGAAATATATTAGGAAAAGTCTTTTCATCCCGGATTTATCGGAGCCAGAGGTTGTCAGGCACTTTATTAGGCTCAGCCAGATGAACTTCTCCGTAGACCTAGGGATGTATCCCTTGGGTAGTTGTACGATGAAATATAATCCCAAAATATGTGATTATCTTGCTTCAGAGCCTAGCCTTATAAATATACATCCTCTCCAGCCTGAAGAGACCCTGCAGGGCCTGTTGGAGATACTCTATGAGCTGAAGAAGTATCTATCTATGATCACGGGAATGGATTACTTCACGCTGCAACCAGCTGCTGGAGCCCATGGAGAATACGTCGGTGTACTTATAATCAAGAAGTATCATGAGGTACGTGGTGAGAGGCATAGGGACGAGATTCTTATCCCTGATTCTGCACATGGCACGAATCCCGCTAGTGCAAAGATGGCTGGGTTTAAGGTTATCGAGATCCCCAGCGATCCAGATGGCTTGGTTGATATGGATGCCCTTGAAGCGGCGTTAAGCGATAAGACTGCTGGTATGATGCTAACCAATCCAAATACACTTGGTTTATTTGAGAAAAATATTGTTGAGATAGCTAGGAAGGTGCATGAAGTAGGTGGGTTAATGTATTATGATGGAGCGAATCTAAACGCTATAGCGGGACTAGCGAGACCTGGTGACATGGGTTTCGACATTGTCCACCTTAACCTACATAAGTCTTTCGGCACGCCCCATGGAGGAGGCGGCCCTGGATCAGGCCCCGTCGGCGTAAAATCATATCTCAAGGAGTTTCTACCCATACCATATATCGATCATAGGGATGGGAAGTACTTCCTAAACTGGGACCTGGAGAATAGTATTGGAAAAGTACATGGATATTATGGAAATATATCTGTTCTCCTAAGGGCTTACTGCTATATCCTCCTTAATGGTGGTGAGGGGATTAGAAAAGCCTCTGAACAAGCTGTCCTCAACTCCAATTACCTACTGTGGAGGATAAAGAGTCTCAAGGGTGTATCTCTACCATATTCAAAAGGTGTTTTCAGGAAACATGAGTTCGTCATCAGCCTTGAGCCTTTGAAGGAGGATACTGGAGTAACCGCTAAGGATGTTGCAAAGAGGCTATTAGACTATGGACTGCATCCACCGACCATCTATTTCCCACTTATCGTGAAGGAGGCTTTCATGATTGAGCCTACTGAATCCGTCTCAAAAAGTGATTTGGATAGGTATGCTGAGGCGATGAAGGCGATAATTGAAGAGGCATATTCAGATCCTGATATAGTCAGGTCCTCACCGCATAATACTAAGGTGGGTAGGATAGACGAGGCATATGGATCTAGGCCTAAGACGATGGCGCCGACCTATAGATGGCTCTTAGGAAAAGAGGAGTAGTTTTCATAGAAATCTTTATAACATCGTTGATGAATCTGTGATATGGAGATGAGGATATACATTAGGACATTCGGCTGTCCACTGAATAAATTCGAGGCTATAGTCATGGAGCACCACCTTAGGGAGAGTGGATACTCTATAGTGGACAGTCTTAATGAGTCGGATATAATTATAGTTAACACATGTGGTGTTAAGAAGCAGACTGAGGACAGGATAATCGACTACCTAAAGTATCTAAATAGGAGGTATCCGGATAAAAGACTGGTTTTAAGCGGGTGTCTACCACTGATTAACAAGGAGAGGCTGACTAGGGAGATAAGATTCGAGGGCTTGACAGGCCCTTCAGTAGGCCCTGGGATAGTGGATGTAGTTAGCTCTATAGTAGGAGCATCGTCTAAGACGCACCCTGGGAATGGAGGGAGGGTTCCACATGATCTACATATACGTGAGACCCCGATCACGATGCCTATTGGAGTCTCCTCTGGATGCCTTGATAAATGTAGTTTCTGCGGTACATGGTTCGCTAGGGGAGTTGTAAAGAGTATTCCACTGGAGGACTTGGAATGCCTCATTAGAAACCTCGTTAGGAAGAGTGTGAGAGAGATTCACTTGACCTCCTCTGATTTAGGTGCATATGGATATGACCTCAAGCCTCGACGTAATATGATTGATCTGCTGAAGATGGTGGCTAGTATAGAGGGAAGTTTCATCGTTAGGATAGGTATGGCCAACCCTAGATGGATTTATAAATGGTTGGATGAGTTGATTGAGCTATTCACCTCAACAGATAGGTTCTATTATTTCCTACATATTCCTGTGCAGACTGGTAGCGAGAGGCTATTGAAGATTATGAATAGGAGCCATGGGGTGGAGGAGTACATCGAATCTGTTAAGAGACTACGTAGAGAAGTGGATCCCCGCTTCTCAATCTCAACAGACGTTATTGTAGGGCATCCCGGGGAGGAGGAGCGGGATTTCGAGATGACCCTCGATCTATTGAGGGAATCTGAACCTGACTTTGTCAATATATCCAAGTTCTTCCCCCGTCCCAATACACCGGCTAAATACATGGATAAAGTGCCTACTGAAGTTATTAAGAGGAGGAGCGTGGAGGTATCTAACTTCGTCGACTCGATACTACTTAAGAGGAATAGGATGTGGCTTGGATGGCGAGGCCCTGTTCTTGTTAATGAAAAGGGTAAGAACGGGACGTTTATG
>JALTNJ010000205.1 GCA_027000765.1 Nitrososphaeria archaeon
GTGAGTCTGAGGCGAAGCTACGTGAAGTGTTTAAGGAGGCTCAGGAAAATGCCCCGAGCATAATATTCATCGATGAGATTGATGCTGTAGCGCCTAAGAGAGGCGAGGTCACAGGTGAGGTTGAGAAAAGGGTTGTCGCCCAGCTGCTCAGCCTAATGGATGGATTGGAGAGCAGGGGAGAAGTAATTGTCATCGCGGCTACAAACAGGCCTGAGGACGTTGACCCAGCGTTGAGGAGACCAGGTAGATTCGACCGTGAGATACAGATCGGTGTCCCGGACCGTAAGGGTAGGAGGGAGATACTGGAGATACATACTAGGAACATGCCTCTAGCTGAGGATGTTGATTTGGATAAGCTGGCTGAGGTGACCCATGGATATGTCGGTGCAGACCTCGCGGCTCTAGCTAAGGAGGCGGCTATGCATGCACTGAGGCGGTTTCTCCCAGAGATCGACTTGGAGAGCGAGACTATTCCAACGGAGGTATTGCAGAAGATCAAGGTTACTATGAACGACTTCTATGAGGCTATGAAGGAGATACAGCCAACAGCCTTGAGGGAAGTGTATATTGAGATACCGGAGGTACATTGGGAGGATATAGGTGGACTTGAGGATGTTAAGAAGGAGGTTATTGAGGCAGCTGAGTGGCCACTGAAGTATCCACATGTATTCGAGAAACTCGGTATCAGGCCACCGAGGGGAATACTCTTATATGGTCCACCAGGCACCGGTAAGACATTGTTGGCTAAGGCCGTGGCTACGGAGAGTGAGGCTAACTTCATAGCTGTCAAGGGTCCTGAGATATTGAGTAAATGGGTCGGTGAGTCTGAGAAGGCTGTTAGAGAGATATTTAGGAAGGCTAGGCAGGCAGCGCCATGTATAATATTCTTCGACGAGATAGACTCCATAGCCCCTAGAAGGGGACTAGGATATGGAGATAGTGGTGTGACGGAGAGGATCGTCAACCAGCTCTTGACGGAGATGGATGGGCTTCAGAGGACTAAGGACGTGGTTGTCATGGCTGCTACAAACAGGCCGGACATCCTGGACCCAGCGTTATTGAGGCCAGGTAGATTCGATAGGATAATCTATGTCCCTCCGCCAGATGAGGAGGCTAGATATGAGATATTCAAGATACATACGAAGAAGATGCCCCTAGCTGAGGACGTTGACCTTAGGGAACTTGCTAGGAGGACAGAGTACTATACTGGAGCCGATATCGAGGCTGTAGTCATCGAGGCAGGACTTGCAGCGGCTAGAGAGAATATAAATGTTGAGAAGGTGAGTATGAAGCACTTCGAGACAGCGTTGAAGAAAGTGAAGCCAAGCCTCTCCCCAGAGATCATACGGGAGTATCAGCAGCTCTCCGACACGTTTAAGAAGCAGGGCTTATCAGGTATACCGGCATATCGTTAGAGCATCCAGCTCTCACCATATTTTTTCTGCTCCATAGTCAACTCATCTATTTCTATGCCCCAGCCACGTAATGTATAGTTTGCAACCATATGGTCGACTTCCCTAGGGACATCATACACCTTCTTCTCCAGCTTATCCCTATTCTCAAGGAGGTATAGCATGCTTAGAAACTGGTTTGCAAAGCTGTTCATCATAATGTCAGGTGGATGGCCCTCAGCGGCGACGAGATTTATTAAGCGGCCCTCACCCAAGAGATATATCCTCCGCCCATCCTTCAGCCTATACTCCTCAACATAATTTCTTATCATACGCTTGGACACGGATAGTTTCTCTAAGTCGCCGATATTTATCTCAACGTTGAAGTGCCCGGCATTAGCGAGCATGGCCCCGTCCTTCATCTTCTCGATATGCTCACCCCTAATAATGTCCTTCATACCTGTACAGGTTATGAATATATCCCCTTCCAGAGCTGCCTTAGACATGGGCATAACCCTAAAACCATCTAGATGAGCCTCAATAGCCTTAACCGGATCAACCTCCGTCACAATAACCTTGGCGCCCATGCCACGTGCGCGGATAGCGACACCCTTACCCACATATCCATAGCCTGCTACAACAACCGTCTTACCAGCTATCAATACAGCTGTCGCTCTTAGAATACCATCTATAGTGCTCTGTCCAGATCCATATTTATTGTCGAAGAGTCTCTTCGTAGGGGTGTCGTTAACAGCTATAACTGGATATGCTAGGACGCCTTCCTTCTCCATAGCCCTAAGCCTGATCACGCCTGTAGTCGTCTCCTCAGTCCCACCTATTATCCCAGGTATCACCTCCCTACGCTTCCTATGGATCAATGCATGTAGGTCGCCACCGTCATCCACAACTATCATAGGCTCTATATCCAGGACTTGGTTAAGCATCTCAAAATACTCCTCCTCAGTCTCCCCCCTCCACGCAAATACATTTACCCCGATACTCGCGAGGTATGCTGCGACCTCATCCTGTGTTGTAAGTGGGTTTGACGCTGCCAAGGAGACCTCAGCCCCCAGATCATGTAGGAACTTGGCGAGGACCCCCGTTTCCTTGGTTACGTGAAGCGCCATAGCTATACGGACGTTCTTCAACGGCTTCTTATCACGATACTCTTCATATAATACGTGGAAGACAGGCATGTTATGCAGTGCCCAATCCACCTGAACCTCGCCCTGAGGCGCTAGACCCATGTCCTTCACTAAACTAGGCATTTTTATAACACCACCATCTCCTTTTAAAACAGACAGGCTCTCTAAAAATGTTTAGGTGATAATATTAAAATAGGTTTAGGGAGATACGTATCCCCCTATTTTTTATAGGATATAGACATGTCGCAGTATCCGCTTTCAACCACGATATATACAGTGGAGGACTCATCACCCGATATATCGAATTCACTAAAATAGCTTTTTGAAGAGCCATAGTAATCCAAGGATACAACGCCGCTATAGACAGCGCCGTGTACAGAGGGATGGACGTCACTAGGCGGATGTATGTTGACGTTCAATACACCGCTTGAGAGGAGAAGATTTACAGGAGTATTATGCATATACTTATAGTCGATATCCATATTGACCACCCCTGATGAGAGGCCTATGTTGACAGCTGTATCATCAAGCGAATCTAGGTAGAT
>JALTNJ010000206.1 GCA_027000765.1 Nitrososphaeria archaeon
TATAGAGACCTTCTTCCCTAGCGTTCTTCGCCTTCCCTATAAGACAAGTTCTGGAGGTGTTTTACTTGGCTAAGCTTAGATTCGCTATTCCAAAAGGTTCTTTACAAGAAGCGACGCTACAGTTCTTAAGAGACGCTGGGTATGATATCAAATTTAGGGAGAGATCCTATAGACCCTCTATAAACGACCCCGAAATACTACTGAAGCTTCTTCGTCCTCAAGAGATCCCTATGTTTGTAGAAGCTGGAAACCATGATATTGGTATTACTGGTATAGACTGGATACGGGAGACGAATGCCGATGTAGAGGTATTGCTAGACTTAGAGTATGGGCGCGTCAATATTGTTCTAGCTATACCTAAGTCATTAACGACGATAGATTCAATAGATCGGCTCATTAAATCTAAATATGACAAAACCGAGGTTCTCAAGATATCTACGGAGTATCCGAATATAACAGTAGAGTATCTAATGAAAAACACTACATATAGGAAATTATATGGCAGTAGAAAGCCTCTAATAATTACTCCATGGTGGACTCGAGGTGAGAATAAGAAGGTCAAGATATTCCTTTCTTTCGGTGCTACAGAGGCTAAGCCACCTGAAGATGCTGATGTGGTAGTTGATGCAACTGAAACAGGTACCACTCTCCGGCAAAATAATTTAAAGCCGATAGAGACGCTGATGAAGTCGAGTGCAGTATTAATAGCTAATAAACAGACTCTGGACAGTGCGAAGAAAGAGAAGATACTGGATATCGTCGCGTTGTTGAAGGGGGTGATCGACGGGAGGAAAAGAATACACATTTTTGTAAATGTGAAGGAGGAGAATTTAGTAGAACTCTTATCCCTATTACCAGCCCTAAAATCACCGACGATATCTCCACTTGTAAATGAAGGATGGTATTCTATAAATACTGTTATAGCGAAGGAGGATTTCCTGAAGATGCTTCCAATTCTAAGGAGGCTCTCTCAAGGCCTCTTGATATACGATCCCCGTCAAATCCTGATGTTGGAGGAGAACAGAGAATGAGATTGTTAAAGCTAGAAGCACCCTCCAGCCTTGCGACGCAATTCAGAGAAACATTTTATAGGGATATCTATTATGACGCTGTATCCACAGTTAAATATATCATTAATAAAGTCAGGACAGATGGAGATGCTGCATTATTACATTTCACTTCAAAATATGATGGGGTCGATATCAGTGATCTGGGTATCACAGTAAATAGGGAAGATATCGATAAAGCATATGAATATGTTTCTAGTGATTTTATAGAAGCCGTTGAAAAATGTATGGAACGTCTTGAGTTATTCGAGAAAAGGCTTAGGGATACACTGGAATTCGAGTATAAGGATCCTGCTGGCGTTATGATAAAACACATGGTTAAACCCTTATCAAGCGTAGGATGTTATGTTCCCGCTGGGAGAGCCAGTTATCCAAGCACAGTGATTATGAACTGTGTCCCAGCTAGGGTTGCTGGGGTAAGAAACATTGCTATATGCAGTCCACCTATGGATGATGGAAGTATAAGTCCCTCTATTCTAGTCGTCTCGGATATCGTTGGAGTAGATAAAATATATAGAATAGGTGGGGCGCAGGCTATAGCTGCATTGGCATATGGTACTGAGACCGTGGAGAAGGTCGATAAAATCATCGGTCCAGGTAATATATTCGTCTCAATCGCAAAGATGCTGGTCTCCACGGTGGTCTCAATAGACTTTTTCGCAGGGCCTACAGAGCTTTTAATACTTGCTGATGAGTATGCGGATCCCGAAGAAATAGCACTCGACTTGGTTTCCCAAGCCGAACATGACTCTTCCTCAATAGTAGGTCTGGTTACGTTATCAAGGAAAACTGCTGAGGATGTCCTCACAATGCTTAAAAGACATATAGAGCGCTCTCTCTATAGGAAGCCTGTTATATTGGAATCTCTAGCGAGAGGTTTTATAGCATATGGTGACCTAAATGCATGTATCGAGTTCGTTAACGCATTTGCTCCAGAACACCTCCAGATTATGATTAGGAATCCTGGGGACATCGTTCCTCACATAGAGAATGCAGGAACGATCCTCTTAGGCCGATATACACCTACCTCTTTAAGTGACTATTGTTTAGGGACAAACCATGTACTACCTACCATGGGGATGGCTAGATGGGCTTCAGGTCTATCGGTAGTCGATTTCCTGAAGCTTATAAGAGTGGCTGAGGCGGATTTGAATTATATCAAAACATACGGTATATACGCAATGAGACTGGCTGAGGAGGAGAAGCTGATTAATCACAGTAGGGCTATTGAGGTGAGGTTTAGGGATGAGTAAGATTGATGAGAGGTTAAAAGCCTTAGAAGGACTAGCTGATTATTCTTATCCTCCTGATGTATCTGAGGAGATGATTAGATTAGATAGAAATGAGAATACATTTATACCCATAGAATTGATAAGGAACATGGTAAAAAACGTTACTCATATAGTGGATATCAGAAAATATCCAGATGAGGGTCCCCTATATAATGCATTATCCCGATTCTTAGGGCTTGATAACGAGCGAATTGTAATCGGCTCTGGAGGAGACGATATAATATATAAACTATCTCTAGCGTTTATCGATAAGGGAGAAGAGGCTATTGTAGTAGTACCCACCTTTAAGATATATAGATGGGCCGTTGAGAGAGTAAGAGGTAGAGTAAAGGAAGCCTTATTAAACCATGACTTCTCTCTCGATATAGATCGTGTCCTAGAATTATATGGTAAAAACACTAGTCTGATCTTTATATGTTCGCCAAATAACCCCACTGGAAACATTTTCTCAGAGACCTCGATCAAACTTATTTTAGAAAATGTAGAGTGTCCTGTGGTTGTCGATGAGACATATTATCTCTTCTCAGGAAAATCACTGGAAAACCTATTTGAAGAGGGATTCGAGAATTTAATATTACTAAGAAGCCTCTCAAAGATAGGTTTTGCGGGGATACGCCTCGGGTATCTGGTAGCCGATAATAAGATAACTTCTATTATGAGGAAGTTTATAATGCCGTATTCCCTAAATACCTTTTCGATATCAATTGGCCTAGAGGTC
>JALTNJ010000207.1 GCA_027000765.1 Nitrososphaeria archaeon
AAGCCATGGCTTCAAACACTTCTAATAAAATCTTCACTCCAGTTATATTCTCTACTCCAATGTATGTAAGGATTGAAACATCAAACACTACGAAAAGTAGGCTGGGTAATGTAATGTCCATGATTATGGATGATAAATCGCTTCTAGAAGTCGAGTATAGAACTATCAATTTATACCCCATAACCACTCCCACGATAAAGGAAAGAGGATATAATATCCCGTTAAAGATCAGGATGACGGGTGTAAAAACAATGATACCCAGCAAAATTAGTACATTAGTTATAGTGTTTATCGCTAGAATACGTCTTAAGTTAAATAATTTGGAGTCTCTTTCTCCTCTTCGCATAATATAATAATCACATATAATGGAGCTGGGTGAGATGACTAGTATAGGAAGAGCGCCTAAGACGTCTTTTTTAACCAGCGTTAGGGAAACCAGAAAAATGAGTGTCAAGACATATGAGAAGGTATATCTAATGATATTGTCCTTTAAACTTCCTAATGTAAATAGTTTCTGATAATACTTTGTAAGCTCATTTATAGCTGCTCCCATCTCTATAACCTAAAGAGTTATTTAATAATTATATGAAGAATCTAAGTACGAAAGATATAACTATAAAGACCACTGTCCCAATAACCAAGTATATTGGATCAATTTTTATTCCAGCAGCCTCATCTTCAAAAAACCTCAGTAGTCCCGCGGCCGTAGCGGGTGGCGGGGCTTCACGTTTTTTCTCAGGCATTTTACATCTCCTCCAATATCTATTGAATTCAACAATTATATAACTTTATTTTTCTAAGACCGTATTAATTAAAGTTACTTTCAGCTTACATTATCTTGTTATTTTCCTTATATTCGTAAACCAACTCTATTATTTTACTTGACTTATTTTCTAGTGAAGTTTCAAAGGGTGTGAATATGAAGAATAACCAAATAGCTATTGTTAATGCAAGAATCTTCGATGGCACTGGAGCACCGGTTTTGAACAACGGAGTGGTATTGGTTGAAAATGGAGTAATAACTGACGTGGGCTCTTCTGGCTCAGTATCTGTGCCAGATTCTGCTGAAGTTGTTGATGCAAAAGGTAAGATGCTGCTTCCCGGTTTGATCGATGCGCATCTTCATTTACAGGGCTTTAGATCAGGGGATTTTGTAAAGGAGCCTTTGCTTACCCCATTTGGGGTATTTGTAGCCAGAGCTGCACGTGATGCTGAATCTCTCTTAAATTCGGGTTTCACAACAGTCGTTGATGCTGGGGGGTTGGTTGCCCTTCATTTAAAATATGCTGTTAAAGAAGGTACTGTAGCAGGATGTAGAATAGTTGCAGCTGGCCCATCTTTATCACAAACCTTCGGTCATGGTGATGAGCATTATTTTCCAGTCGAATGGATTGATTATAGGACGACCCGAAAATTCACGCCTTTCGTCTCCCTGATATGCGATGGCGTTGATGAGTGTAGAAAAGCTGCTAGATATGCACTTAGAGAAGGCGCTGACTTCATCAAAATAATGAGTACTGGCGGTGTTCTCTCAGAGAAAGATAGACCTGAATACCTTCAGTTCACTATAGACGAAATACGTGCAATTGTTGAAGAAGCAAATCATGCTATGAGAATTGTTCATTCACATGCACAAGGCGCAAAAGGTATAAAAAATGCAATAGAAGCCGGTGTTAAAGTTATTGCACATGCCATATACATGGATGAAGAAGGTTTTGAGATGGCCAAAGAAAAGGACGTTGTTATAGTGCCAACACTTGCAATTGTGGAGAAAATCCTTGAAGTAGGTGAGAAAGTAGGAGTCCCAGAATGGGGGCTTAAGAAGTCAGAGGAAGTTCATAAGGTTCATATAGAAACAATAAGAAAGGCGTTTAAGGCAGGTGTCAAAATAGCAGCTGGAACCGACTATATAGGTGGTTGGCTACCCCAAGGAGAGAACGCGGTTGAACTTAAGTTATATGTGGAGAAAGTAGGCATGTCTCCACGTGATGCATTAATTACAGCGACGAAGCATGCTGCACAAGCGGCTGATCTTGCTGATAAAACAGGAACAATAGAAAAGGGTAAATTCGCAGATCTAATAATTGTAGACGGCAACCCGCTAGACAACATAGAGGTCCTCCTAAATAAGGAAAACATACTCTTTGTAATGAGAGACGGTATGATATTTAAGAATCATCTTGAACAGTAATCTCCATTCACTTTCTATATTCCCTATCTACTCTTCTATTTTTTATCCATATTTCATAAATATTTTTAGAGTAGTGGTTAGTATGGTGGAAGTGATAGCAACTGAATTTAAGGATCTAAGGGATTTATTAAACGCTTCAAAGACTGTCTCAGGAACTGTAGTAGGATATCGATATGGAGAAATCAGGATCTATAAAAATATTGGATACATCCCTATAAGTATAGGCCGGGGAGTATGGTATGTGTTATTTACCAAGAATATAGATCCTATAGACGATGATACAGAGGCTATTGAGTTTACATTTACTAATGAAATAAGGAAAATATCGGCGGAGAGAATCGGTGAGGATCCAAAGTCTATTTATTTCTTAATACTTCGCCCTCTTCAGGATGATATAGTGAAACCTTTGTTAGAAAGAGTAAAATAAAAATACGTATAGCAGATGAGGTAACTAATAAGAAGCTTTCATTTACCAACCTTTTTAATGGATTTAATTAATTATTATCTAAACGTGTATGTATGGGATGAAAGAATTCAGGGGTGTATAAAATGAAACTTAAGAAACCCATAATGCTGCTACTCTCGGTAGTAATAGTGATTTTTATAGGAATACTGGCAAGCCTAACATTTAGACAAATAGTGTCCTTACTAATATTCTCATCTATAATTGCCGGCACCCTCTCATATTGGAGATATCGTCTTTCATTTGGTTTAATAGGAGTCTCAGTATTACTATTCTTTGGATTATTAGATATCCCTACACTAATAAAATTCGCGCATTTTGATATAATATTATTTCTTATCGGTATGATGACTATAGTAGGTTTCTTGGAGGAAGCCCATTTCTTTGAGTATCTAGTATATAGGATAATTAGTCT
>JALTNJ010000208.1 GCA_027000765.1 Nitrososphaeria archaeon
GGTGTTTCTAGTACTATGCTATATTATCTCTCTCTTACGCATTACAAACGGTTCGTATGCTCCTCCTGCGAAGGTATATCCGCATTTCCTGCAACTCCATATCCCAACAGAGACCCATCGCAGTGACTTACTCATGCATCGAGGACATTCATACTTCTTTTTCTTCTTCAGCATTATCATGTTCCATCTTTTTCTTAGAGTAGCTCCATACCTTGGTCCAAACCTCGCCGCGATATTTGGAACCTTTTTACGTGCCATTTTAATCGCCTCCTAGACCGAGTAACTCCCTAATTCTATTTCTTATCTCTATACTTTTATCAAGGGATATATTTAATACTTCAAAGACCTGCTCATATCCTAATCCGCCTTGAATAAGTTGTATAGCACATATCTCGTTATTTACGGTATGGGTAATTGTGATTCTAGCCTCAGAAACCATCTCCTCAGCAAACGTTGGATCCACTATGAACTTATTGTCAATTAATGCTATCGTATTAGCTATTGGAAAGTCTTGTGTCGGTATTGGAATTCTAGGTACACTGGTCAGGTTGTTGGGTGGAAGCTCCTCTAAATGTTCCTTGACATATTCTGGATCCGGCATTTCACCAGTTAATAACGCGCTTACAACTCCTATTACAGCAGCATCAATAATATTCCCATCATCATTGAAGATATTAAAGTCAATAAACATCTTTAATACTGATTCACCTGGCTTTATCACAAGTTTAGATAAGTCCACCATTTCACTTTCTCTTATGCTCCTGTCAACAACCCTGCTGATCTCGATCTCTTCCTCACTTGGTGGACCGGCCTCTGCACTGAAAGAAGCTGTTGGGAGCACCTCACCCTCAGTTAGTAATATACCTTTATCAGGGGAATCAGGAAACGGTGTCCCGAGTTCAAACTGGACACCGACTATAACTATAGTATCGCCTAACTCCACCCTTGCAGACCCATATGCTTTTTTAATTACACCAGTCTCGATACGTAGATCCCTATAATCTAGAAAACCACGTCCATCAAGCCTTCGATTCTCCTTTATAAATTTAAGGATATTATTAGCCATTAAGATCTCTTTCAACGTCTTTTTCTTAAAATTATTCTTTTTCATCTTTAACACCCTCCTCGATAACCTCCATATCCTTTAAGATACTGGTTAATGCTCTTACCTGCTCTTCATATAGCTCCATCGCACCTTTCAACGCCAAGTCAAATGCCTCTTTAAACTCCTCATGTGTCAATTTACCGTCCATCTGAAGAAGAACTACTTTCCTAAGATTAGGCATAATAGCGATCGGAAGGTCTGCCTCACCCTCCTTATCCTCCTCCTCACCGACATCAAGGATAATGTGTCCATTGACCTTCCCAGCCGAGCAACCTACTACCAAGTCCCTCATCGGGATACCAGCATCGGCTAATGCGACTGCAGCAGCAGTTACACTGGCCACCCTTGTACTACCCTCGGCCTGCGCCACCTCCATATAAACGTCAATACTCATTTCTGGGAACTCCTCTAGTACGACAGCCTGCTCCAACGCGTTTTTAATCACTTTAGAAAGCTCTATCTCCCTCCTAGAGGGTTTTGGAGACTTTCTCTCAGTCGTACTATATGGGGTCATGTGGTACCTACAGTTTAAAATAGCCTTGTCCTGTGAAATCTCGAATTTCGGAAAATGTTCTTTAGGTCCATATACTGCAGCGATAATCCAGTTACCACCCAATCTAATTTCAGCCGACCCATCGGCGTTCCTTAGTATATGCGCCCTAATTTTATATGGTCGCATCTCATCCGGTTTCCTTCCATCTATCCGTATAAACTCCTCCTTTTTTTCTTCATCTGAACTCTTTTTCTTTCCCTTTTTACTGCTCATTCGAATTCACCTCTTTATCTTCATTCTCCATCTTCTCTTCTTTTACCTCTTTAGAAGCCTCTTTAGCCACTGCCTCCCTAGGTGAGGGTACACCCAGGATACCTGCTACGGTATCCGTTAATCCAGAGGCGAATGTCTTAGCGGCTATTAGATTAATAATCTTCTTTAGAAGAAGATACTCTTCGTATGGCCCCTTAAACAGAATGACTCCATTCTGGGCAATTACAATGTCACCCTTAATCTTTTGTTTTATTAACCTTATCATACTTCCTTTTTTACCTATTATCCTAGGTAGTTTTGTAGTGGTGACTTTAATGATGTAATACCCACGTATTTTACCTAGTCGCTTATCCTTGTCCTCGGGCGACTGTCTCAGAGTGGCCCCGAAGTATCCGAGTCTCCTGACATCCGAGATCTTCACCCCTACGACATCTCCTACAGCCAGGTATTTAGACAATTCATCGCGCCTTGGATCGAATCTACGGTTTGATATCATCTCCGAAGCGGGAAGAAATGCCTTCGTGTAGGACCCTATATCTAGAATCCATCCATTGGGCGCATATCCTACTACCACACCAATTACATAATCGCCTCTACTTGGTCTATAGACATCTTTATACGGAATTAAATCAATTCCTCCCCTACCTTGTTGGACAACACCCAATAAAGTTGCTACTAGACCACGATAGTCTCTAACAAAATATTCTCCTATCCTGTTGTATCTTACATTTTTATCTACAGTTGTACCAGGTACAACTATCCTCTTATTACTTTTCATCTCGTTCTCAACTCTCCAATTTCTCTTACAATTCCATATATTTAAATTCTTTAGAGCTAAATCGTCCTTTCCTCAGAGACCTCTATATATGCTGTCCCGCCCGTGATCCTCCCTAAACGCTCTATAAACTCCACTTTAAGCCCAGACGGTATAGAGACAACAGCTGATAATGATCCATCGTTCAACCAGTCTTCCTGAATTATGTTTGACGCGTTCTTAATATACCCGTATGCCTTACCAACGTAAGTCGGTGGGATCCTTATATTGAGGATCGTAATCTGTTGTTTAATAGGTATTACTTCACTTAATTTAGAGATTATCTCTTTAATCTGCTCATCCACACTTCTAAATGGATCGATTTTTAGAGAGGACTCCTCCAAAGCATTCTCAAGTCTCATCGGTGGGATTGGCAAGTTTGTTCTCGCGTCAACACAATACTTTGATATGTAATCTATAATCTGTCTCTTCTTTTCCTCTATGAGTTTACGCCTCTGCTCAGCCTTTATCTGTAGATCCCCTTCCCTGACGATTCTCTCTGCAATAACATTAACATCCGTTGTTCCAAAAACCTCCATAAGATCGCCTTTTGCAGCTCTTAGCCCCTTATTCGCATCCGAATAAACCTCATCATAAACCAGGATGCCTTCAAAATCCTTACGTCTACCAAGCTTATATTCAAGGGCCTTATCCGGGTCAACGAGGACTTCAAATCTCTTCGACCCTCTTTTGAATCGTGCTATAGTATACTCGGGCATCGGTTTATCACCTCCTACTTCACCATCATATTTAAATTAAATAGCTATTGAGAAGGATAAGATTATTGTAATCCGAGTTTCTCCTTAGCCTTTTCAATGTATTTTAGACTCTCTTCAATCGATAGGAAACGGCCTTTCATCGACTCCTTAGGTATCTCTAGTAACCGTATTTTAATATCCTGCTTATTTTGAGATACATAATATATTGCCCCAGCTACAAGGATCTTCCCATCTTCAAGCGTTATATCGTCTTTATAGTGTTTAGATATAAAGTCAAGCGCTGTATCCGACCCTGCTCCAATGGCAGCAACCTTATATTTAATACATGAACCACTAGGATCAGTGACAAAGACTTCTGAACCACCATCGGGATTAACACCAGCAAAAATAATCGCTACGCCAAAAGGCCTTACCCCACCCTGCTGGGTAAAGCTCTGCTTTATATCACCTATTCTCTTAGCGATGACCTCTATGTAAGGGGGTTCATCATACAATAACCTATGATGTTGGGCATATTCCCTAGCATATTCTATAAGAACCCTGCCATCGGGAACGTATCCAGATACTACGGCCCCGATATTGTCATCAATCATGAAGAGCTTTCTACTATAAGTTTCATCTTGGAAATTGGTGATGTTTTCCTCTGCAGCTAATACAACACCTTCCTTAGTAGCTATACCTACAGATATCGTACCTCTTTTAACGGTTTCAAGTGCATACTCGACCTGAAATATTCTTCCATCTGGTGAGAATACTGTAATTGCTCTATCGTATGCAGCTTGTCTCGAAAACATATACTTTATTCACCTCGCACCATACTCATATTACTAAATATTCCTATTTAAAATAAACTTTAATTATCCACGTGTTAAATTCTTTAAAAGGCGTTCCTTACCAGATTTTAAAGTACTAGAGACGCCTATTAACCAAATAGGCATATTATTTCTAATCGATAAGAGAGTGGCTGCAGCAACTAGTTTCGTTAGATATCTACTACTGATCGAGAATATAACTATTTTCTCATCTTCTAAAAACTCCACAATCCTCAGGCCAGATAGTGAGTAATCGATGATACCATATACTTTTTTGAACTCATCAACTAAATTCTTAGGCGTAAATGAGACACCTACCTTGAAAAACGCATATCTTCTATGTATAGTTTTCACAGGCATTCCGATATCAACTCCATAGGTATTGTAGAGACTACATTAAATGAGAAATTAGGTTCATCAACAAGACCATAAATAAAATATGCAAGCTGCTGGGGAGGAAACACTACATCCAAACAGGGATCTTGTGAAACTATCAGTTTATTTTTATCCAGAAGCATCTTTACTATAAACAGGTTTCTTCTCAACCAGTTATTTTTAATTAGAGTTGGATCAAGTAGAAACTCAAAGATGATAGGCTTGTCTAATAACTTGACTATAGTTCTGAAACGAGGTTCAGATAACCTCACTAAATCGAATTTATGGGCGTCGTTAGGCGTCAAAAACTTGAAGAGCGTGTCATCGACACTAACTATACATACTTTTTTCTCTATTTTTTTCCTTAATTTTAAAATATTTCCTCTAACACTTCTCTTTAGACTCGTGTCAACAGAGTCTTGTGAAATATGGTAACGTTTGGAGAAGCCTATACCACGTTCACTACAATAGTTTGAAACACTATCTACAAGGTTGTTGTTAAGGTCTTCCTCAGAGGAAAACGTCAATGTAATATGTTGATACCCTATATCTAATGCTTTGTCTATTGCCTTAAACAAAGTATCACGGTCTTCACAATAAGGAAGATAAAGATTATAATACTTAATTTTCATCTCCAGTCAACCATTTCTCAATAAAACTAGGGTTTACATTTCTAATAACAATTTTAATAGGGTCCTCTTCAACAAGGGATAACCGCCCTTGACACAGTCTTTGTTTATCCAACCGGATATAGACAGTAGATTTATGGAAATACTCATCTATAGTATTCAGAAAATAGTTTCGATCCTCCTCAGATAATTTCTCTCTCATAACTGATAGGATGTTTTTGACATCAGATGAAGATAGTTTTATTGTTAAGTATATAATTGGATTCCCATAGTGACCCGATAAATCACGTCTCCTCATGTTTTTCCTAGCTAGGTCAATATCAAACATGTTTTTAACTGCAGCTAATATACGGTTTATATCTTCAGTTGCGTGTATAATGATGTTTAACTCGCCTCTCATGTCGAGAAAAATATTTAGTATCGAGAAATTTAATATTTTGGGTTGGAGAATGGGAAGAAAATATGTATTGGGTATTGAATCAACAGCACATACATTTGCTACTGCAATTGTTGATGATGAGTTAAATATACTTTCTGATGTTAGAGATGTAGTTAAGCCAGGAGAAACTTTGGGCATAGATCCTAAGTTAACGGCGGAGCATCATGCAAATGTTGCTCCTCAAGTACTGAAAAAAGCGTTAGATGACGCGGGTATGGATATTATCGATATAGATGCTGTGGCGTATAGTATGGGGCCTGGATTAGGGCCTGCATTAAGGATAGGGGCAACGGTCGCTAGAGCCATTGCATATAAATTTAAAAAACCCTTGTATCCAGTGCATCATGGTATAGGACATATAGAGTTGACCTCATCGTTACTCGGTTTTAAAGACCCTCTGGTCGTCATAGTATCAGGAGGACATACATCTATATTATCATTTAGCTTAGGACGGTGGAGGACGTATGGAGAGACACTGGATATTACATTGGGAAATTTAATGGATATGTTCGCTAGGAAAATTGGAATACCATTTCCCGGAGGGCCTAAAATAGAGGAAATAGCGAGGAAAGGCAGGAAATATATTGAAATGCCGTATGGAATAAAGGGTAATAACATGGTTTATTCAGGCCTGTTAACATATGCTACTCAACTTATAGGAAAAGAGCCTGTTGAAAACATAGCGTACTCCCTTCAAGAAACTGCGTTTACAGTATTGGTGGAAGCTACGGAAAGGGCTCTCACACAGGTATCTAAGAAGGAAATTGGGTTAACAGGAGGTGTAGCATCAAATGATAGACTATATAACATGATGTGTGATATGGCAAGTGAACATGGAGTGAAAGTAGGTCGTCTAGAGAAGAAGTATAATAGTGATAACGGGGTTCAAATAGCTGTTGTGGGGATACTGTATATGAAATCTGGATATGCTCCAGTTCCTGTGGAGGAGGCTGTTATTAAACAGAGAATTCGTGTAGAGGAGGTTGAGGTACCATGGAGATAAGGGGGTTACTAGAACACTTCCTAGAGGATGGGGTGATGATAAGTAAGGGGGCTGAATCGAATCTATATAAAATATCATATTATGGGAAGCCTGCTGTTTTAAAATATAGAGTCGAGAAGAAATATAGGATAAAGGAATTGGATAAAAAAATCAGGAGGAGGAGGACGTTTGGAGAGGCGTCTTCCATATATGAGGCCTGGAAGAAAGGCATTAATGTTCCTAGGCTTCTCTACGCTGATCTGGAGAGATACTATCTAATTATGGAGTATTTAGAGGGAGAGGTTCTGAGGGAGGCTATTCTTAAAAAGAAATATACGGATGAAGAGATAAGTGTGATTGCTAGTTCACTTGGAGAAATGATCGCTAACTTGCATAATATTGATATTGTGCATGGAGACCTAACCACTGCTAATATAATAATTAAAGATGAGCTTAGGCCATATCTAATAGACTTTGGATTAAGTGAGAGGAGAAGTGATCCTGAGGCAAAAGCTGTGGATATTGAGATGTTTTACAGGGTTCTTGAGTCTACGCATACAATGGAGAGAGAAAAGTTTTTTAATGCTTTTATTCAAGCGTATAAGAAAAATGTCTTGAACAGTAAAGAAATTATTTCGAGGTTTAATAGGATACGGAGGATGGGGAGATACATTGAGGAGAGGAGGAGACGTAGTTAGATTCGTGACGAATAACGAGCATAAATATAAAGAGGCTTCTGATATACTAGGCGCCTACAATATTAAATTAGAGTGGGTTCCATTGCCAGTTGATGAAATACAGTCGGAGTATCTTGAGGATATAGTTGTATCTAAGGTAGTAAGTGCAATTGAAGTGGTCGATCCTCCCTTCATAGTCGAAGACACGGGTCTATTTATACATGCTTTAAACGGTTTTCCCGGTGTATATGCCTCCTATGTATATAAAAAACTGGGGCTTCCATCAATCCTGAAACTACTAGAAAAAACTAGGAATAGGAAAGCATGTTTTATAGCAGTAGGGGCGCTTGTCATAGACAGCCATATATTTAAGATATTTCGTGGAGAAGTTTATGGAGAGATCGCAAGAGAGATGAGAGGGAGCCAAGGATTTGGATACGATCCTATTTTTATTCCCGAGGGATACGATAAAACAATGGCAGAAATGGATCGTGAGGAGAAGAATCGGGTATCACACCGTGGCAGGTTATTTACTCAAATAGGAGAATATTTAGCAGGGAAGAATATTGTATAGGTCTTAAGGGAGCCACGTAATACACAAATATATTTATATATTTCTAGTATACCTAAATTTGGATGTAGGTGGAGAATAGATGGCGAGGATGCATATTAGAAGAAAGGGGAAGTCACACTCTAAGAGACCTGTAGTTATGAAGAAACCAGAGTGGCTTACCCTTACGCCTGAAGAAGTTGAGGAAATAGCCTTGAAACTCGCCAAAGAGGGGAAATATCCCTCTGAGATCGGTATGATTTTGAGGGATCAATATGGTGTACCTACTTTTAAACAAGTCACAGGTAAGAAATTAACTAAGTTTTTACAGGAACATGGAATAAAATACGAGTATCCAGAGGATCTCGCTAGGCTTATTGAGAAAGCTAAGAACCTCACTAATCACTTAAAGGTACATAGGAAAGACTATCGTAACAAACACTCTTTAGAGTTGATAGAAGCGAAGATACATCATTTATCAAAGTATTATAAAAGAAAAGGTCTACTTCCCCAGAAATGGAGGTATAGGACAGTAGTAGCTAGAGTAGAGTAGAAACCTTCTATATGTTTGGTATTCAACTATTTTCCTCTTTATAGAGGCAGGTATACTGGCTATAAAAATACCCTCCTATGCATCTATTTATTTGGATAGAGAATGTCGGAGAAAAAAACAGACCAACTCATCAGGGACATAAAGAAATTGGCTATAATGATGTCCAACGCGGCGGAACCGGTGGCCGTCCTCACACATTACGATGCTGATGGACTTGCCTCTGGAGGAGCAACGGCCAGATTCTTATCTAAAACCGAAAAACTATTTATATTAAGAAGCACAGCCTCACTGTCTGAAGATGTTTTAAATGCCTTCTTCAGTATTAGGGCGAAGACTTACGTTATTCAAGATATGGGTAGCGGAGACTTGAAGATGATATATTCAAAGTGGAAAAATACCAATTCAAAATTACTTGTGATCATTGATCACCACAAGATACTTGAAGAGCCTCCTCAAGATAAGAGGGTTGTTATAGTTAATCCAGAGTTGTATGGAATTGATGGGGGTAGGATAGGCTGCACCTCGGTATTAGCTAGCCTTATGGGTTACTATGGATTGGGTGAAAGAGACCCCTACTTCTTAGAAATAGGGGTGATAGGTGCAGCCGGGGACATGCAAATGCAGAATGGAGCTGTGGGAATCAACGAGTATTTACTAAGGCTAGCTGAGGGAAAGGGTATTGTAAAGAAGGAAACCGAGTTTGTATTCTTCACTCTTCGTAGACTACCAGTATTTAAGGCTATAGTATGGAATTTGGTGCCTTATGTTCCCGGTTTCTCAAATAGAGAAGATATAGGTTTAAACATCGTGAGGAAAGCCGGTATTAGAATTAGAAATAGGAGTGGGGAGTACGTTACTGTTGCAGAGCTTACAGAAGAGGAGAAGACTAGGCTACTCGAGGTAATTATAAAGTATATCGCTAGCCTCGGTATTGATGATCTTAGCTCCAATGACTTTCTAGTAGACGTATTATACCTCCCACTTGAAGATGATCCATATCTTCAAACTGCAATAGAGTTTTCCAACATGATTAGTAGCTGTGGAAGAATGGATAGGGAAGATGTGGGAATCGCTCTATCCGCGGGTTCTAGGGGAGAGGTACTAATGGAGGCAAAGAAGATAATTGAGGAGAGGAGGAAGATACTAGGAAAATACTTAGATATGGCAGAAAGGTCTATCAAGATCTATGATGGGATGCTTGTTATTGTTGATCTAACTGATAAAGATTTCTCTGTAAAATTCTCAGGAACTATATCAACAATATTCTCAAGGTCACTCACCTATGGAGATAAGATTATACTAGTTTTGTCTTCTGACGAGGCCGGCGATATTCATCTTTCAAGCAGGGCACCTCGAAAACTAGTTGATAAAGGACTGGATTTATCCAAGATCATGAGAAAGATCTCAGAGGAATTAGGTGGAAGAGGAGGGGGTCACAATATCGCAGCAGGAGCTACAATCCCAGTAGAGGATAGTGATGAGATAATAGAGAAGATACGGGAGTATATCAAGGAGGAGATTGCTCGAATTGAGGGTTAAAGTAAAGGCGAAGATACTTATTAGAGAAATACCTAGTAAGCGAGATGCAGAGAGCATAGTTAAGTCCCTAGCTCCGGATAATGTTGGGATAGAGGAAACTACGAAGATTATAATAGAGGAGAAAGATAACGGCATCTCCATCATTATAGAAGCGGATTGTAAGTTAGGTTCGTTTATACATACCATGGATGATCTACTAAGATGCCTGGCAACATCATTGAGGACAATCCTAGAAAACCCTTAGTGTAGAGGGATACTACTATATTTTTATATATAGTGTAAAATGAACATCTTTATATACCAGAGTTGGAAAATGAGATTAAAAAGAGGGGATTGGTGAAGTAGAAAATGGTAAAGAGAAGGTACAGAAGAGCTACAAGGGGAAAGAAAAAGTATTATTATACAGTTAAGAGCCCGGAGATATTAGGTGGAGTATTACTTAATGATGTGATAACAACAGATCCGAAGTATCTCATCGGGAGGACATATGAAACATTATTAGCCGATTTGACAGGTGATCTGAAACATCAGTTTATTAAAGTCCGTTTTAAGATAGTTGATTTAGATGGAGAGATAGCGAAAACCATCTATATAGGCCACGAATATTTCAGGGAATATGAGAAATCGCTTATTATGAGAGGAACGACATATGTAGAAGCGATTCGAGATGTAAAAACCAAGGATGGATATAAGTATAGAGTTAGAGTCGGAGTTTATACGACCAAAAGAATAAATAATTCTAGAAAGAAGGCTATTAGAAGGCTTGTCTTCCAGCTCCTTGATAAATGGGCTGCTAGAAGTGATAATGAGACATTCATCAAGGATATGCTTTTCGGCAAGATAGATGAAGAGATTAAGAAGCTAGCTAGGAAGGTATACCCTATTAGAGAAGGAACTGGCGTAATGAAGGTAAAGCTTGTGGAGATCCCGAAGAAAGAAGATAAGGAAGAAGAGACTGGGGAAGAAGTTATTGAGATGAAACAATAGATACTACATCCCCGTTTTTAAGCACGTAGTCTCCTTTCAAACGGAGTTTTTTCCTAACATCAAGGCCATATAAGAAACTTTTACCTACATCCGTGTGAATTATATAAGCGAAATCCTTTAATGTAGTACCTTTAGGTACTAGATAAGCATCTGGCAAGATATTCCCATCTTTATCACTAAGTCTATTTGGATCTCTTACTGGATACACTACAATATATTCTAAGACATCGAAAACAACGTGATTAATGAGAGACTGGACACCAGTACCGCCATATTTCTCGAATATAAGCTGGTTTATTTTATCAAGAGCTTTATAGCGCTTCTCATCCAAAGCATCACGTCTAATTATCTCGAAACTAGGGTCTCCAGGTAGATAACGAATTATATCTTGAGACGCAAGCTTCTTCAACACGAGTTCAGATACTGCACTGATTGGAATAACATCATATCCAGCCTCCCTAATTCGTTTTATATTTTCCTCTGCATATGGAAAATCAATTTTATTAGCTGCTATAACCATGGGCTTCCCCATATCAAGTAATAGTTCAGTGAATCTTTTGATACATTCATCGTTCCATTTAGGTAGATGACCGCATTCAGATTCCACCGTTTTATATGCTTCTGATATGACACTACGACTAAACTTTAATCCAGATAATTTCTCCTCTAATGCCTCAACAGGATCCCTCCTGAGGAGAGAGACAGACTTATAGACTGCATCCCAATGTTTTTTTACAATGGATAACACCCATTGAATTAGCTCCCGCCTGAGAAAAATTATGTCTTCCAGGGGATCATGTGTGCCGGGAGATACAGGTCTTCCCTCGATATCAGTTGATCCTGAGGCATCAATAACATGGATTAATGCATCTGCCATGCTAATTTTGTTTAGAAAACGGTTTCCAAGCCCCCTACCTTTCCATGCATCTGGGACAAGACCAGCAGTATCGATTATTTTTACGGGTATGAATCGTATACCATCGATACATATGGAATTCTTAGGATTGTCCTCAACACCAAACTCTCTACATACACAGTTTATCCGTACATGCCCTATACCAACGTGAGAGTCGATAGTTGTAAATGGATAATTAGCTATCGGGACATCAACCATGGTTAATGCCGAAAATAATGTTGATTTACCGACATTAGGTTTTCCAACGATGCCTATCTCCATATCTGATTACCTTAATTAACTATATACATTCATAAAATAATTTTATAATAATGTGTTCCCGTGGAGGGCGGCCGGCAGTGATGGGGCTAATTACAGATAGAGTCCAAAAAATACTTCTAGAGCTCCTTGAGAAGGAGGGAATCAAGTTTGACTATTTACCCGATATAGAAAAGGATGATCTAATGAGGATCATTAGAAACTACGATTTTATAATCGTTAGAAGTAGAACGAAGATAAATAGAGAGGTTTTAGATAAAGCGGTGAACCTTAAGGTAATCATTAGATATGGTGTAGGCCTAGACAATATAGATGTTAATTATGCCAAGGAAAAAGGGATAAAGGTCTTTAATACTCCAAGGGCTTTTACCGAAGCCGTTGCTGAATTAACCCTAGCTATGATGCTAGGGTTATTAAGAGGGGTTGGAGAAGCGCATTACAGTATGAAGATGGGGAAATGGGAGAAAAAGAAGTTTTTTGGTCCTGAGTTGATGGATAAGACCGTGGCAATCTTGGGATTCGGTAGGATTGGTAGGAGGGTAGCTGATCTCCTAATGCCATTTAACGTGAAGATAATTGCATATGACATAGCCAATATACCGGAGGAGTACATCGAGAGGGGGGTTATAGCTGCGAAGAGTATTGGAGAAGCTATTGTCAATGCAGATATTATCACCTTACATATGCCATTAACCAAGGATACCTATAACCTAATAAACATGGATTTGATAAAGAAGATGAAGAGAAAGCCATTTATAATTAACACAGCTAGGGGAGCCATCGTCAATATCGAAGATGTTAAAAAGGCTATTAAAGAGGGTATTATAAGAGGAATTGCACTAGATGTGTATCCCGAGGAACCGCCTAATGATGAGGAGCTGAGGAGGCTGCCGAATGTCCTGATGACGCCTCATATAGGTGCACAGACGTACGAGGCATACGAAAGAGCAGCATATGAAGTGATAAGCATACTAAAAGATGAACTTATGAGTTAGAAACAGCATCCTACATGCCATTAGACTGAAATCTTTATATAAACTTTAGCTTAAAACTTTATATGCTAAATGAATAGTAATATAATGAAACCGGAATAGGTGCATATAATATGAGTATGTACAAATATATCGCGGAGACATGGAAGAAACTAAGGACGTCTCCAGAGTTCAAGAGATACATGACTCTAAAAAGAATGGAGTGGAGACGGGGTAAAACAGTACAGAGGATTGAGAGGCCGACTAGGCCAGATAGGGCACATGCATTGGGGTATAAGGCTAAGCAGGGATATATTGTTGTGAGGGTACGTGTATCTAAGGGTGGACTGAGTAAGATACCGCCGACCTTAGGAAGAAGACAGAAAAGAACTGGTATATCAAAGATAAAGAGGCAGAAGTCTATGCAGACTATTGCGGAAGAGAGGGCTAAGAGGAAATATAGGAATATGAGGGTTCTAGGGTCCTATTACCTTGGTGAAGACGGCAGATACAGATGGTACGAAGTTATACTCAGAGACGATCATCATCCTGCTGTGAAATCTAGTAAACGAAATTAAATTAGAAACCTTGTGTACTTGGTTCAGACGGTTTTACAAGTTCTCTAATTAATATAGTCGCATACATCCCCCTTTCTAAACCAAAGACAAGCCGTATATCCCCATCCTCCTTATAGTAACTTAGTTGAAAAACGTTTAACGATGCACGTCTAAATCCTCCGTAGATACGTAGATCCCCATATTCTCTTAGGTAGAAATCACGGAGAACAATACCCTCTTCTTTCATTAATTCCATGTAGTATCTGTCCATTACACGCTCATTTTTCAGGCGATGCATATAACCCAATATAGGAATAAGAGGGGGATGAGGGGATTCATCATTTCTACATATCTCGATACCGTGGTTAGACATGTAATAATCGCCAGGGACACAACGGTCTATTGGAAGACCATCCATTATCCTTTTGCTTAATACGATATTAAATAGATAGGACTGGTAGGCGTTAACCAGAAACCGTATATGATGCTTTGGAAATCTAGAAATGTGTTTAAATGCACTTTCTTCAGAGTATATGTTGGTTCCTGGAAAAACCTTTTTAACAGCATCCACGAAGTCTTGGGCAATAGGCTTTGCTGTATCTGGGTATTCGCATCTCCCTCTAGTTAAAATTAGTTTTCCTAGAATATGATTTAGCCTGTGGACACCAAATCTTTGATAACCAAAGAAGTTGGGTAGTCTAGATGGAGGGTATTCTTGAAAAAAATTTTCTATAAAATGATTATCCTTTAGGTTCCATAGCCGTATATCAAATTTGTTTCCGTATAGAATAGACCTAGTGATATGCCCTGGAGAAGTATAACCTACAACTGAAAAATCGATTGCCATTCTAGACAAAGCTTGCTCTAATTTACCTACTATGGATTTATGTACAAATAAATGTTGAACCGCTGTTGAAAACTTGTCCTTCAGACCTAGAAAGAAGATCTTTTTTCTAGAGACTCCAAGAGAAGATAACTTCTCGATGAGAAGAGAAGTATCCACTCCATATGGTTTTTTAATCTTCATCAATACATAGGTCTTTGTCGTGGCATCCTCATTTATAAGAGAAAGATAATTTTCATCTAGGATTTCCTCGACGATAAAGTCCCCCTCAACGCGTTTTAAGTATACATTAGGGATCGGTCTAGATCTAGATACATATACATGTAGTCCTATAACCATATCTTCAAATGGAGGGGTTATAGAAGCTTTAATTCCCCTGTCACCTCATCTATGATGTGTTTGGGAGCAGGGCCTATACCTATACATGTTACGGTCCCAGGTGGAAGCTCAGTGAGCCCCGCATCTTGAATAACAGCCGTAATTAAGCCTAATTCATCCGCCTTATCCCTAACTTCATATAACTCTTTTAGCCCACTTACCTTTACAACTACCTTAGGCTGTTTATTATTCAACCATTCCTTTGCATACTCCGGTTTCTCTATAAGCGTTTTATAAAAACTAGATACGGATGCATGAGCTACTTGGACCGCTAGTTTTCCCTTACTCATCTTAAGATCGCTTCTAACCACTATTACCTGTTTATAATCATACTTGAAGAGAGACATCTTAATCCACCTAAACCAAAAATATTTTAATTAAATATTGGGTTAAAAAGTCATGAGGAGAGGAGAGCTAATGGCAGGGGACGTTGTTATTATAGGTGGGGGGCCAGTCGGATTACTAACGGGGATTAAATTACTGGAAAAAGGATTTGAAGTAGAGATATATGAGGAGGATAAACAAGTGGGATATCCTCAGCATTGTACAGGAATAGTTAGTTTTAAAACTCTAGAGCTTTATCCAATAGAGGGACAGGATCTAATTATCAATAAGTTGCGTGGAGTAAGGTTGAGGATATCCGATAAGTTTTTAGAGGAATATGTTGCCTCTACTCCCAAGGCAATAGTTATAGACAGGATATTGCTCGAGAAGAGATTGTATTGGAAGTACATCGATATGGGTGGAGAGATCTACTTGGATAAGAGGATGGATCCCAAGATATTAGCAGGTGATATTAAAAAGAAAAATGGAGTGGTTATCAATGCAGGGGGAGCAAAGGAACTCATTAAAAGTGGTTATAAGGATGTATTAACCGGGTTTCAGGTGGATATTGAATCTGTTGATAAGTGGATTAAAGATGATGTTACCGAGATATATGTAGATAAGGAATTAAATTCAGAGTATTTCTGTTGGATAACTCCCTTGTCAAATAATCATATGAGGATAGGCACGGCCTCATCCGAAAGGATAAGGGACATTGTATATCAAATTGGTGAAAACCTAGGTATACCAATGAATAAGGTTGTTAGAGAGTTCGGAGGAATTGTTATTGCAGGTGGGCCTCGGAAAAAATTCATGGATAAAAATATTGTGTATGTAGGGGATTCGGCTGGAATGAATAAAATTACCACTGGCGGAGGGCTTAACTATGGAGGTAATGGAGCCATAATCTTGACAGACATGCTATATAATGAAGAGCTTACAAATTACAGGAGCAGATGGATAGAGAAATTTAAACGTGAGCTGCAGATCCAAGGCATCCTAAGAGATCTATTCCTAACGATGGATGAAGATGAGATTGTAGAGGTCATGACCATACTTAGTAAAACTGAGATATTTAATGCGCTTCTTGCAACAGGAGACATGGATTATCATGCTAGTGACTTGCATAAACTATTATTTGAAAGGGATCTGATGAGGATAGTCCTTGGAAAGGGTAGGTTTAGGAGGATACTAAGGAAACTATTTACAAAAATTTAATAAGGTATTAAGACATAAGCCTCATATTAAGGTGTGCAGAAGTGTCAGGAGAACTATATAAGCCCCCAATATGCATATCATGTGGGAAAGTGATAACAGCATTCGAAAAATCAACTAAGTTTTACTGCCCAAACTGTGGCGAGACTCTAATATGGCGATGTGAGAAATGTAGGAGGTTTGCACGTCCATATACGTGTCCTAAATGTGGGTTTACTGGACCATAGGTGGTGAAGAAAATGGCGAAAATTAGGATAATTTATAAGATAATGCCTTCAGATGTTGAGAAGGAGACTCTAGAGAAGATACTTGAGAACATTGAGAAGATGGGTAAGGAAATGGGCTTCAAGTTAAATGATCATAGGATTGAGCCTGTGGCTTTTGGTTTAAACGCGCTTAAAGTCCTATTGACGATAGAAGAGAAATCCGACGACCTATTGGATAGGATAGAGAAGAGACTAAATGAAATGGAGGAGATCAGTAGTATCGAAGTCATGGGTATGACGAGGGATTAGTTTTTTAGAAACATGTAATTTATGGTACATTATATTTATTATCAGAATACGTTTACTACTATTACAGATTGTATAAGTTCAGTTTAGTCATCAATTATTTTTGATGATGAATTGATTTAATATTATTGGGAGAAAGAGAAATGGCACGAAAAATTCAGTTGATAGTTAAAGAACCGTATCCTCGTGATATTGGTAGAGGCATAGCCCGTATACACCCCGTGGTATTTGAGAAACTGGGTATACGGGAGAGAGAAGCCATTTTAATAGAGAAAGAGAGGACTGGTGTTGCATGGGCTTTGTCGCTTCCTAGAGACGAGGCGCCTAATATCATTAGAATTGATAAGGATACTAGAAGAAGCATTGGAGTATCCCTTGATGACCTTGTCTATATCTCACCTACAAAGATCACTGTAGCTAAGAAAGTCATGTTAATACCTACTGAAAAGCTGGATAATATAGATAAGAGCTTTGTGAACATGATACACAATAAATTAATCGGTAGACCCTTGATTAAGGGTAATATAATAGCCATCCACTTATTTGGAAGCCCGTTATATCTTAAGGTAAAGACAACCACCCCGAATGGGCCAGTGTATGTTACGGATAATACGAGAATCGTTATATCCACCGATGTTATTGGGAAGTTGGATGAGATAGAGATAAGATATGACGATATCGGGGGATTGGATAGAGAAATAGAGAAAATACGTGAAATGGTTGAACTCCCACTTAAATATCCTGAATTGTTCAGAAGACTGGGTATAGATCCGCCTAAGGGAGTTATATTATATGGTCCACCTGGATGTGGAAAGACTTTACTAGCTAGGGCTGTAGCTACTGAGAGTGAGGCAAACTTTTTCGCAATAAATGGCCCTGAAATAACAAGCAAGTATTATGGTGAATCAGAGGCTAAGTTAAGAGAGATATTCCGAAAGGCGGAGGAAAATGCTCCGAGTATTATATTTATAGATGAGCTGGATTCAATAGCCCCTAAGAGAGAGGAGGTAAGTGGAGAGGCTGAGAAAAGGGTTGTTGCACAGCTATTAACTCTAATGGATGGATTGAAGGGAAGAGGCCAGATAATAGTTATTGGGGCGACCAATAGGATCGAGGCTGTTGATCCTGCACTTAGAAGACCCGGTAGATTCGATCGTGAGATTGAGATAAGGATACCTGATGAAAAGGGAAGGCTTGAGATACTTAAGATACATACACGTGGGATGCCACTACATTCTGATGTGGATCTACAGAGACTTGCAAACATAACATATGGCTATACGGGGGCAGACATTCAAGCTCTATGTAGAGAAGCAGCTATGAAGGCTTTGAAGAGATACCTACCTCTTATTGAAAAGAATCTCGATGATAAGATACCAGAAGAGATACTCGAAAAGATGGTTGTTACTATGAAAGACTTCATGGACGCATATAAAGAGATAGTTCCCACTGCAATGCGTGAAGTAGAGATATCGATACCCAAAGTATCTTGGAGCGATATTGGAGGTTTGGAGGAGGTAAAGAGACTTCTGAAGGAAACAGTTGAGTGGCCACTAAAATACCCAGAGAGATTTAAGAGGCTTGGTATAGAACCGCCAAGAGGCGTCTTATTATATGGACCTCCAGGTACAGGGAAGACTTTACTGGCTCAGGCTATTGCAAGTGAAACAAACATGAATTTTATAGCGGTTAAGGGACCAGAGCTTTTAAGCAAATGGGTAGGGGAATCAGAGAAAGGAGTTAGGAAAGTATTTGCACGTGCTAGAAGTGCTGCACCGTCCATAATATTCTTTGACGAAATAGAGGCATTGATACCTGCAAGAGGACTCGACACCACTACAGTGACGGATAGGGTTATTAGTCAGTTCCTAACAGAATTAGATGGGATAAATAGGCTCGAGGATGTAATTGTCATAGGTGCAACTAACAGGCCTGATTTAATCGATAGAGCATTATTAAGGCCTGGTAGAATGGATCTACTTATTTATGTACCGCCTCCAGACAAGGAAGATCGGCTTGGCATCCTTAAAATCCATACCAGAAAGACTGCCCTAGGACCAGATGTGGATCTTGAGAGAATTGCAGAGATGACTGAGTATTATTCTGGTGCAGACCTACATGCTTTAGTTAGGGAAGCAGCCATGAATGCTATAAGGAGAGACCCGAATGCAGAATATGTAACAATGGATGACTTCCTGATGGCATTGAGGAAGGTTAAGCCATCACTTGATGAGGGTGTAATCGAGTGGTATGCCAACTACTCTAGAAAGATGGAGAGTAAGAGGATGAATTTGCCTCCAGCCTTTGCATAACGCCATTTCTCTTTCTCCCAAGTACCTTTTATGCATCTTTTTACTAGTTTCTATAGGAAAATCATAAGATATAAGATAGGAGATTAAAGTATTATTTTGAGATACTATGAGGGATGGAGAAGAGATCTGGGAAAAGCACCCTGTATATAGTGTTGTATACGGTATCATAAGGAAGGAGAAGAGCCTCACTTTTAACGAACTTGTTAATAAAGTTCAGGAGGAGAACCCAGATATTGGGGTAGAGAAAATAAGGGCGGCATTAGTTAAACTAGAGATATGGGATAAAATAGATGTTGTAACAAATGGTAAGGATACGCGGGTACTTCTGCGGGAGTGAATGGACATGGGGGTAAACCTAAACCCCATTATAAGTGAATATAAAAAGACGATTAAATTCAGCGACTTAGGAAATAAAGTGATTGCTATTGATGCATACAATACTATATACCAGTTTCTCACTACAATTAGAGACCACACTGGTAAGCCCTTGAGAGATAGAGAGGGGCGGGTTACTAGTCATTTAAGCGGGCTTTTTTATAGGAATATAAATCTTTTGAAGGAGAGAATCAAACTTGTCTATGTATTTGATGGTCGGCCGCCTATTAGGAAACTTAAGGAGCTGGAGAGAAGAAAGGTAATTAAAAGAGAGAGTTTCCAGAAATATCTGGAGGCATTAGAGAGGAGAGATTTTGAGGAAGCCAGAAAATATGCTGCGATGGCGGCTACATTAGAGGATTATATGGTTGAGGATAGTAAGAAGCTTCTAGAACTATTAGGTATACCAATTGTACAGGCGCCTTCAGAGGGTGAGGCGCAGGCAAGCTATATGGCTATGAAGGGAGATGTCTGGGCTGTTGGTTCACAGGATTATGACTCATTTCTATTTGGTGCCCCTAAAATCGTAAGGAATATTACTCTAACTGGGAAGATAAGATATCCTAGCAAAGGAATTGAAGTGAAGCTTGAGCCAGAACTTGTACGTTTAGAAGATGTTTTAAGGGGATTAGGATTAACAAGAGAGCAACTTGTTGACATAGGGATTCTTATTGGAACTGATTATAATGAGGGGGTTAAGGGAATAGGGCCTAAGAGAGCTTTAGAGTTGATTAAGACATATGGATCTATAGATAAGATTCCTGAAGCTAGACAATGGTTTTCCAATGGTGAGATTGAAGAGATAAGGAAATTGTTTTTAAGCCCAGAGGTTACAGACGATTATAAACTTGAGTTTAAGGATGTAGATTATGATGGAGTGGTAAAGTTCCTCTGTGATGAGCATGATTTCAGTGTGGCTAGGGTAACTAAGGCATTAGATGATTTGAAGAAAGTCACTAGCATAAAGAGTCTTGATCAATGGTTTTAGAGATGAGACTGAGTAGCTATGATAAATAAAGATGATTTTAAGAGAAGAAGAGAGCTTCTAGCTAAAAAACTGATGAATGAGGGAATCTTGAGAAGTGAAAGATGTATAAATGCATTTCTACGAGTGCCACGAGAGAAGTTTGTGTGGAGAGGATATGAAAAAGATGCATATTACGACTCTCCTCTCCCGCTTGGTTCTACAGGCCAGACAATATCAGCCCCACATATGTGTGCATATCTCATTGAGGAACTTGAATTGAAGCCAGGTGATATTGTATTAGAGATAGGAGGAGGGAGCGGGTATCAAGCGGCTTTGATAGCAGAATGTGTAGCTCCTAGTGATGAAGACCCATCAAAGTGGGGGCATGTATACACAATCGAAATAAATAAGGAACTAGCTGAGTTCGCCAGAAAAAACCTAGAGGAAACTGGATATAGTAATAGGGTAGACGTCCTATTAGGAGATGGATCATTGGGATATCCTCCATTAGAAGAGAAAGAGAGATATGATAAGATACTTCTTACAGCAGCGGCACCTAAAATCCCTAGTCCCCTTATCAAGCAACTTAAGAGAGGAGGGATATTAATCGCCCCTGTGGGAAAAGGATTTTTCCAAGACCTTATTAAACTAATAAAAACTAAGGATGGGGACATAAAGAAGAAATACTTGATAAAAGTGGCTTTTGTGCCTCTCAGAGGTGCATATGGATGGAAATAACTTTCTATGCATATGGCCATCCTAATATAAAAGCAACTCATAGAACTACACTAGAGATAACTAAAGATGATTTTCTGACACCTAGGGGAACTTGCATAGTCGGTATAAAATCTGAGATAGCGTGTTTCGACATTCCAGAGACGATGAAAAAGGAGATGAGAAATAGCGAGACGAAAATTATTATAGTGCTTGAGGTAGATGGGATAAGAGATGAAATAACAGCATATGGAGATGAGAGGCTGAGACTAGTATCACAGAACTCAATGGTGATACGTAAATCCACATATATAGATGATAGAACTCTAGCCGTAAGAGCCGATAAGGCTGCTAAAGATATTAATAGAGAAATAGTAAAGAAGCTTACCGATCCAAATAAGAGAGTCACTATAACCTTGAAAGTCGTGAATCCAAACATATTCTAGAAAGGAAAGCGATATATTTATTGGGGAGAGAATGAGTAGAGATAGGCTAGGAGAATTCTATGGTTTAAATATATGGCCTATGGATCCAGATACGGAAGCGGGAAGGACCAGGTTCAAGGAAGCTATAGAAAAATTCACGAAACTAACGGGACATGAGTTTTTCAAAGAGGTACTGTCAAAAAATAATAAAATAAAGATATTAGAGGTATGTGGAGGAAGCGGTATAGGGGGATGTGCACTAGCTAAAGTTCTCGAGAAGAATGGAATAGAAGTATCCTTATGTGTAACAGATATAAGAGAAGGGGATTTAGAGAAGGCAATTAAGTGGATAGAGGGGAGTAAAGGAATTGAATTGAAAACGAAAGAGATGGATGCAGTTGATATAGACAAACTTGAGGAGAGGTTTGACATTATATTAATGTATGGACTCTCAACACCTCATTTCAGCCCATGGGAAATGGTACGGTTTTTAGCTGCCTCAGGCGCTATACTTAGTGAGAGGGGAATCCTCATAATAGAGGAGGCGGATAGACGGTTCTTCATATTTTATTTGGTTAAATATAAGGATCTTATAACTGGCAAGACACTTGATAATAAGATATACATGGATATACATACTGGATATGACCCTATTCGAGGAGTATTTAAAAGAACATATTCTGTTATTCCAGGGCCTACAAAGCTAGTTGATATGGAGAGTTATTTATGGGGTGTTGCTGAGATGGCAACATTTATATGGTTGTTCTTTGAGGATGTGGATATTGTAAAACAAGATCATAGGAACTACTTTGTACTTGGTATAAGACCTAGAAAAAAATTAGTTCCTAGTGACTTGAAAACGATGCCTAAGACTCTAATGAAAAACAAATAGAAATTCATTTGAATTTATTTCTTCATCTTCTTAAATACCATGTTTAACGGACTTAACGTAGGTAAAAATGTATCCAGCATATCTAGGCTTCTAAAAGCATCAATAAAACTCCACCCTGCAGACTCCGCCATCTCAATCACTTCATGAATAGAGTAGAGTCGTAACTTGATCTCGACTTTATCAATAAACTTTAGACTACCGTCTTCAAGCTTCTCATAGAATAGCCACCTTGTACTTGTATAGGATGATACATAATCGAAATCCGTTTTTTCGATAATGGCAAAATCTCCGTAGTCACTATAAAAGGGACCTCTGCATCCTAGAGAACGAAGATTAGTTATGAAGTCTCTATTTGCAGTGTTGACAAAAAGGAGATAACTGTCTTCAGAGGCTATCTTCCAACACTTATATAAGATCTCCTTGTCCGTCTTCGAGTCATAATATCCAAGGATAGATGTCCATACACTAAGTATAACATCAAACTCATCTTCTTTAAACAACTTGTCTAGGGTTCTGACATCTCCTACATAGAAGTTTATGTCGGAGACATTATGTGTAGACATTTTTCTCTTGGCATCCTCTATGAAGGCGGGGGATATGTCGATGCCAGACAGGTTTTTAAAGCCTTTTTTAGCAAGATTTATCAGGATTCTCCCGTTTCCACATCCAATCTCCAGTATCCGTGATGATTTAGAAATACCATATTTCTTGAATAATCTCACCAGAGAATCCACATCTCTCTCAGCACGGTCCCACATGTTATCTAGTATTCTTAGGAAGAGATCGGACTTCTCAATAAATAAATCGTTAACCCAGCTATCTCCTTTCTCCATAAAAATAATTATAACTCCAAAGAAAACTTATTGATTTTTCTATTTTGAAAGCTTTATAATCAATACAAATGTTTAGAAAAACAACTGGTCAAATGTGGTCAGATAATTAATATTCCCAGAACATTTATAACATAATTTGATGTGCAGACTAGGCCCCTGGCTTGGATGTCTATGGTGATAGCTGAGATGAGTAAACTAATCTGGAGGATCAAGGAGGAATTTGAGTTTGTCAAGGGAAATTTACTTGTGTTAATTGTATCATGGGCTCTTTTTAACTTTGGTTTCATGATGGCTTTTCCGTTCGAGACGCCATATATTAGAGAGCTGGGGGCTTCACCATTTGTAATCGGTCTAATAGGCTCATTAGGGTATCTTGTCCTAACTATAGTTAGGATACCTGGGGCATATATTGCCGATAGATATGGACGGAAACAGATAATTGTCACAATGACATTCGCAGTTGCAATATCATATTTGTTCTACGCCCTCGCTCCAGACTGGAGATTTATCGTAATAGGTGCCGTGCTAGTTAATCTATGTTTAATTTATCAACCTGCATTAGAGGCGATTACAGCAGACTCTATTCCGCCTGAAAAACGCGGGATGGGGTTCGCGATGACTGGGGTAATTCCCAGTATACCGACTATAATTTCTCCGTTGATCGCGGGATATATAATATCAACTTATGATATCGTCCTGGGGATGAGGATTGTATACATAATTATAGTTGGACTAAGTCTAGCCGCGGCGATGATAAGGCTTCTTTATCTAAGAGAGACTATAGAGAACCCACGGCCTCTTAAACCAAGTGAGTTAAAAACGGTATACAAAGAGTCTATAAAGTCGATTATTGAGGCGTGGAAAACTATCCCGAAGAACTTAAAGATACTTACTGTGATACTGATGATAAGCTCTTTTGAAGATCCTGTTTTTAGACAGTTTTCTGCGTTATACGTCCTTGATGTTATAGGTGCGACTGACTTTGAATGGGGCATTGCTATGACGGTACTTACACTGACAACCCTTTTGGTTGGGATACCGCTTGGTAAGGTTGTAGATCTCTTAGGTAGAAAGACAAGTATTATCCTCGCATATCTTATATTTATACCTTCGACCCTCGTCTTTATCTACGCTAGGAGCTTTATTGAACTCATTATAGTGATGGTGATATTTGGTTTTGGTTCAATGATGATAGGTCCTGCATTCCAAGCTCTAATTACGGATATGGTTCCAAAATCAAAGAGGGGGAGGATAATGGGAGTAATAGGATCATTGAACATTATTATGATGATACCAGCATCTGCTATAGCTGGGTTTTTATATGAATTTAACCCTGCATATCCATTTCAGTTGACAATAATTCTAGGGATATTTACAAGCATAGTAGTATATCTATTTATCAAGGAGCCAGAAAAGAGAGAGGAATAGTAATTTCTTGCTCTTAATCTATTAGATAACTAAATTTTAGTACTATGTTATTTTAAATTATGAATGGTGATAGTAAAATGGCAATTGACCCTGTGTGTGGAATGACTGTCGACGAGAAGGCGGTGAAGTATAAGGCAGAGTACAATGATAAGATATACTATTTTTGCTGTGAAATGTGCTATAAAGCATTCTTAAAAGATCCTTCCAAATACATTAAATAGACTAAAAAAGCAATTACTATGTACGGGCACGGATATGCAGAGAGTCATTATCATAGTGGAAAAAATAAAAGTCATATTTCTTTCCTTACTATAAAAGAAATGAGGTGTTAAATTGTGGCGAAATGTCCAGTATGCGGAATGGCTGTTGAAGAGAGTGAGAGTACGTTGAAGACTGAGCATATGGGTAAGGTCTTTTACTTCTGTTCAGAGGGTTGTAAATCTGAATTCGAAAAGAACCCTCATAAGTACATGGAGAGTGGACATAAGCAGCATTTCCATAGCCGTTGTTGCTAAACAACATATCCCCACATTTCTTTTTTTAGGGTGATGGAACATGGAGAAGAAAAAGATTGTTTTACAGATTGAAGGCATGCATTGTGCAAATTGTGCTCTAACAATAGAGAAGAATATTACTAAAATAGACGGTGTAGAAAAAGCCAACGTTAGCTTTGCATCTGAAAAAGCCATGATAGTTTTTGATCCTCGTAAAGTAGAGTTGAAAGAAATTGAGAGAGCTGTGGAGGAAGCAGGCTATAAAGTTGCATATGAAAAAATAAGTCTACACGTTTCTGGTCTGAAAGACCAAACTTATGCTAGCGTGTTAGAAGATAAATTAAATGAGGTTGAAGGGATTAGGAAGGTCTCTGTGAATTATGTAGCAAATCAGATTCATATTGAGTATAATCCTGCATTAATATCATTAGTAGATATAAAGAAAATAGTCTCTGAATATGGGGTGGATGTTATCAGTGAGGAGTTTACTCTGACTCCCGAAGAGGAGCATGCAAAGAAACTAAAGAGATCAGTGTTTATTGGACTGGGGTTATCTACGATCATCGTTTTATATAACTATCCAGAGATATTTGGATTTCTACCATATGCGAAAAGTTTGATAGCCGGTATACTGTTAATGGTTTTAACTGGAGTGATACAGTTTTATGTAGGTCTCCCATTCTATAGAGGGGCATTAAACGCGGCTAGAATGAAGACGGCTACCATGGATACTCTAGTATCAGTTGGCACTACAGCAGCATATCTAATGAGCGTATGGTATACGTTCCCAGTGCCTCACTGGCAATATTTATATTATGATGTTTCAGCGGTTGTAATATCATTCGTGCTTCTTGGGAAGTATCTTGAAATGAAGACTAAGGGAAGGACTTCAGCGGTTATCAAGAAGTTGCTTGAGATCCAGCCGAAGAGAGCAAGGATCATTTCCGATGGCGAGGAGAAAGAGGTTCCTATTGAATTAATACAAGTTGGGGACATAATGATAGTACGCCCAGGTGAGAAGATACCTACTGACGGGGTAGTTGTCGAAGGACATTCTGCAGTCGACGAGTCGATGGTAACAGGAGAGTCGATGCCCGTAGAAAAGAAAGTAGGAGATGAAGTGATCGGGGGAACAGTAAATAGAGAAGGGATACTTAAGGTTAGGGCTACAAAGGTTGGGAGCGATACATTTTTAGCTCAGGTAGTTAAGCTTGTAGAAGAGGCTATTGGCAGTAAACCACCTATACAAAAGATGGTTGATAAGGTTGCGGGTAAATTTACTTTTATAGTAATAGGAATTGCTATTGCCACGTTTACTGTTTGGTATGGTGTCCTTGGCGTTGGCTTAGCCCGAGCGCTTATCAACACAGTTGCGGTACTTGTAGTAGCATGTCCTTGTGCATTAGGCCTTGCAACGCCCACTGCGATAATGGTCGGAATGGGTAAGGGTGCAGAAAATGGAGTTCTAATAAAAAGCGGCGAAGCCCTAGAGACAACTGGTAAGTTGGATATCGTAGTATTCGATAAGACAGGTACCTTGACACAAGGGAAACCGAAGGTAACAGACATAAAAGTAGTTGGAAAACTTGAGGTAATGACAAACGGCGGCAGTTTAGATTCAATTGATGTCCTTAGATATGCGGCAATAGCGGAGAGGAATTCCGAACATCCACTAGCTAAGGCAATTGTAGAGGAGGCAATGGCTCGTGCTGTAAATATAGATGAGCCAGAAGATTTCATATCTTCTCCAGGTAAGGGAGTTAAAGCAGTGTATAATGGACATGTAATACTAGTTGGAAGCATGAGATATGTACACGAAAAAGGCGTTGAAACCGTAGAAGCAGAAGAAATTGCTAAGGAACTCATGGAGGAGGGTAAGACGGTAGTTGCCGTTGCAGTAGATAATAGAGTCATTGGATTAATAGGTATCATGGACACGCCTCGTCCAGAGGCTGAAGAGACTATAAGGGAGTTAAGAAGGATGAACATTAAAATTGGGATGATAACTGGTGATAACGAGAGAACTGCTAAGGCAATTGGAAAGATGCTTGGAATAGATAGGGTTATGGCGAATGTACTGCCAGGTGATAAAGCTAAAGAGCTTAGGAAACTTCAGGATGAGGGTTATGTCGTTGGAATGGTTGGAGATGGGGTAAATGACGCACCAGCATTAACACAGGCTGATGTTGGCTTTGCCATTGGAAGCGGTACAGACATTGCAATCGAGGCAGGTGATATCATACTTATTCGCGATGACCTAAGAGACGTAGTTGCCGCTATACAGTTGAGTAGACGGACAATCAAACAAGTTAAGGAAAATCTATTCTGGGCCTTCATATACAATACTATCCTGATACCTGTAGCAGCGTTCGGCTGGCTCTATCCAGCTTTAGCAGGAATTGCTATGGCATTAAGCTCAGTATCCGTAACATCATGGTCTTTATTGTTAAAGAGATACACCCCAGAGATAAAGAGAAGAGAATAAACCAATTCTCCTATTTTTTATATATATTTACTCTTCTTCTCGCATCCTCCTGAAGTCTCTCAGGCAAGTAGGACAACAGAAATAGAATTCTCTATTATATATTGTAAAGGTTAGAGGTGTGCTCTCAATCTCCTTTCCACAGTAGTCACACATTAGCTTAAAGAGTAGAGACGGAATATAGTCAAAGGGGTCCTTGACGCGTTTGATAACTAGATTTGCCTCAAACGGTATATTCAATTCGACGAACTGATTCATGACCTCCCTGAACCGCTTCATATTTGGGAAATTCGCTTTTCCCACCAAGTTTTTTTCTCCGCTTGTAATGTAGATCTCAATAAACTCATCCATATCTTTAAGTTTATTGACTAAATCCTCAAGGTTATCGGCTTTAAAACTGAACACAACCTCTATGCCCTCCACTAGACTATCATCTACAACAACAGTGAATCTCTTTATTACACCGGTATCCATAAGCTTCTTAATTCTCTTCCTAACAGTCGGCCTACTTAGATCTAGTATCTTAGCTATTTCCGATATAGATGTTCTGGAGTTCTTCTGTAATATCCTAAGTATTTCAAAATCTATTCTATCCAGCCGGCTCATCTCTAACAAAAATGATGAAATTGATGAAATAAAAATAATGTGCTGATGATACCATGAAGAATGATTTTAGTTTATTCCTAAACATAGTATATTTTTATTGTAAGCATCGGTAGTAGTTGGTTTTATTATAAGTGAGAACATATGGAGAGAAAGTTTTATGATGTAATTATAGTGGGAAGCGGAGTAGTCGGTCTTTTTATAGCTTACTCACTATCGAAATTCGACTTGGACATACTGGTCTTGGAAAAAGAGCCCGAGGTAGGCATGGGTGTAAGTAAGGGGCACGCATCTGTTATACATGTTGTTCAGCTTCCTTTCAATAGTCTTAAGAGTCGACTTGGAAGAAAGGGAAATAAAATGTATGATAAGGTTTGTAAAGAGCTTAAGGTTAGTTTGAAGCGTCTAAATACATTAATACTTGCTATGAGTCCATTTCAGTATCTTCTGATTCCAATAGTATACCTATATCTAAAGATGAAGCTAGGTAATGAATTCCCAGTTAAAGCGGTTTTTTCAAGAAAAGGAATACTGAAGATTGAGAAGAATATCAGTGAAAAAGTCCTGGGAGGAATTATTATAGGTGGATATGGGGTTATTGATAGCTTTGACTTAATGTATTCACTCTATAGATTTGCCTCTAAAAATGGTGTTGAATTCAGATTTAATTCTGAGGTCCAGCAGATTAAACTTGAAGATGATGTTGTCTCAGTGTTTACAGATAAGGATATGTTTACTGGGAGATATTTGATAAATGCAGCTGGACTACAAGGCGCTAGATTAGCGTCTATGATTGGGGATGATGTTAAGTATGAGTATGGAAAGGGAGCTATGATTATATTTTCAGATGAAGTTTCAAACAATATATTAACCGTTCTTTCACTCAAGAATGATCCTAGGACAAAGGGCGGGAGTATTACACCTACTGTCGATGGAAAAAGTTTATGGGGACCGAATCTTGTCGAGGTGAAATCAGCAACTGAAGTAAGTGTAACGGAGGAAGATATTAATAGGATACTGGATAAATTTACGCCTCTTGTTAAAGAAAAACCACGTAAGCTTGTTAAAAGCTATGCAGGAGTAAGGCCACTGACACGGGAAAATGACTTTATAATAAAATTTAGTTCTCGAAGTAAGAGGGTTATTAACGTAATAGGGATATGCTCCCCAGGGCTCACAGCAGCTCCAGCGATCGCCGAGGAGGTTCTAGAAATGCTTAGGCAGGCAGGGCTTAATATGAAGGAGAAGGAGGTGATTTATCCAGATAAGCCAGTATATGACAGAGACAATATTAGACGACATATATTGATGGGAGAGTATTTGATGTGCCCATGTAGCATCGTCAGTAAAGGAGATGTTAGTAGGGCTGTAGAGGATGGTGCAGTCACATTACAAGGCCTCTCCTTCAGAACTAAACTAGGGTTTGACGAATGTCTAATGACACCCGGGCTCTGGAGAGCCTTAAAACACATGGCAGAGGAACTGGGTACGACACCTGATAAGATTACATTAAAGGGTGAAGGGTCATGGATAGTAAAGAAATATTAGTTGTAGGCGGTGGATTAGCTGGCTTATCAACAGCATATTATTTGGCTGAAATAGGTGGATTAAAAGTAAATGTAATCGAGACGCTTGACAGAGTAGGCGGATTCTTCATTTATGATGAAATATCATACGAGGGAATAATTGGTCAGGAGATAACCAGAGAATATATTGATTTAGTGAAGAACAATAACGATATAGAAGTGTTTATGAATACTTCTGCAGTCTCTATAGAAGGGAAGTTATGCATAGCTGGGAGAGGAGAGGTGGAAACCTGGCAAGGAGAAGTTGTTGCAGCGACTGGATTTAGATCCAAAACACCTCTTGAGCTGGGTATTTACGGATATAGACCTGCAGGCGTCTTCTCCATAAAGACAGTTATGGAAATAATCAGAGATGGATACATCCCTGGAGAGGAGATAGTTATATATGGATTAAATAGATATGTAGCTTCAGTGGCTTACAAGCTATCTAAAATAGCTGGCATAAAGTCGGTTAAAATTATATCTCCTATTGAAGAGAAAAAATTCATTGAACATCTATCAGACATTGAATTTATCAAGGGGCATATTAAATGGATAGATGGTCTAAAAAGAGTTGAGAGAGTTATTTTGGATACTAGAGAAGATGTTAAATGTGATACCTTGATAATTGGGGAAGTAACTCCATTTAACTATCTACACATTAAATATTCTGTGGGTAATGCATCTATGATAGTATATGACCCATTGAAAATAGTAGAATTATCTAAGCTGTTCGTAGAAAACTTTATTGATCTCCTGGGCGGTGGGGAAGAGATCGTTATAGCTGATAATGTACAGATGGCACCGAGACATGTATCTAGGAATATTAGAAGAGTAATGTCTGCATATCCTAAGGGAACGAGATTGGTTGTTAATGGAAAGGAGATCACCCTAGATCATGACTATCAGATTCTCCGCCTCCCAGATTCTGATAAAATCGAAATTGAGGTGATAGGATAATGTATGGAGTTATTGATGTAGGGACAACTAGCACGAAACTATATATCTATGGTAAAGATGAAAAAATAAAATACTCTACTAGAATTAGGCTTGGTTTTGAAAGAAGAAGGGGAAATTATATTGAGCAGGATAGTAACAGGCTTTGGGAGATAACAAAAGCTTTTATTAATAAGATGGAGAATGAGAGAGTTAGATATTTTGGTTTGACCACATATAGAGCCTCAGTATTAGTATGGGACAAAGAGGGAAGGCCTCTTACCAACATTATTACATGGATCGATAGAAGAGGACTTGAAGTAAAGAAAAGTTTTCCTCTATATCTAAAGTTGCTGTCCAAGTTTCCAATGTTAAAATCTGTGCTGTCTATTGACTCCCCGGCTATGCTATATAAATGGCTTATTTGGAAAAAACCCGAGTTGAAAAAAGAGATAGAGAAGGAAGAAGTATATTTTGGAACCCTAGATTCATATCTTACATATAGGTTAACTGGTGAATATGTAAGCGACATTACAAACGCTACTTTGACGGGGTTGATACACCCAAAGACACTTAAACCGCTATCTATTGTAAGTCGGATATTAGGAATCCCAGACTATTCCCCTAGAATCGTGGATAATGTAGAGACAATTGGAGAGATTGGTGATATGGAATTTAACGTGCTAATAGCTGATCAGCAGGCTGCAACTGTGGCAGAGGGTTGTTTGAAGAAAGGCAGGGTAAAGATTACAAATGGTACAGGAAGCTTTGTAGACATGGTCCTAGATGGGTTTAAAATGCCTAAAGGCGGGTTAATACCGATTACGGTTGTGAAGGTTGGTGAGAAAACGGTATACGGTGTAGAAGGATTCGTTCCCTCAAGTGGCATAGTATTAGATTGGATGGTCGATAAGAATATAGTTGAGGATTATAAATCGATATGTAGCGATGAAGAGGAGGGTGAGGAAATATTTTTCCTACCAATGTTTAGAGGGCTTAGGATTCCCTACCACTTATCTGCATCGGGTGCCGTACTTGGATTAACTCTAAATAGTAGTAGCATGGACATCGCAAGAGGATTTATAAATGGATTGGCCTTCCTTATACAAGAGATTTTAAGAGAGATGATATGGCAATTCAAGCATAGGCCAGATGTTCTTTATTGTAATGGAGGGCTATCTCAATGTAGGCGACTTCTTCAAGCGATAGCGGATTACACGGGATACTACGTGGCTAGATCAAAGGGTGATGATGCCACTGCACAGGGTGCCCTTAAACTTCTTGAGATAAGTAGTGGAAAGAAGAGTTTAGATGATATTAGAGAACCAGAGGAGGGAGTAATATTATATACACCTAAACTTCCTGAAAAGGATAGAATCGAGAAGATAAAGAAATGGCGTGAAGCACTAAAGGTGGGGTTGAAATGGAGTTTATAGAGAACCTTAAGAAAAAATTTGGTGAAAAATGTTCAACTGAAAGGGAAGTTCTAAAAGTATATTGGAGAGATTATTGGCCGCTTGCTATAATGAATGAAAGCTTGGGGAAAAAAGTAAGGTATCCTATAGCTGTAATATGGCCAGAGAATACTGAGGAGGTATTGGAGGTGGTTAAACTTGCTAATAAGTATGGCTTTAAAATCGTTCCATATGGTGGGGGCTCTGGAGTAACAGGCGCTGCTTTAGGCGCTGACTCAGTTGTTATAGATCTACGGAGGATGAATAAAATAATTTCTCTAAATAAAGAAGATTTAACGGTCACGGTAGAATCAGGAATATATCTTAAAGAATTAGAAGAGAAATTGAATAAAGAGGGATATACACTTAGACATATCCCCCAATCATATCCAGAAGCAGTTATTGGCGGATTGATATCTACTTTCAGTATAGGACAGTATAGTACTAAGTATGGGGGAATAGAGGATATTGTGTTGAACATGGAGGTAGTAACTCCTTATGGTGAAGTTACATGGTTAAGAAAGAATACGGTTCCTCGGTCTGCTGCTGGACCAGATTTGAAAATGCTTTTTATAGGAGGGGAGGGGCAGTTTGGGATAGTGACGAAGGCAGTTTTGAAGATCTATCCCTTGCCCAAGTATATCTGGATGAATACATACGTCTTCGAGGATTTTATTGAGGCTAACTTTGCAGTAAGACAATTGTTGAAGACAGGCGCTATACCGGCGGTTATTAGAATATATGACAGAGAAGATTCTAATGTGAGGTTTAATATTGATGGAAACGTCATGCTGATTATAGTGGAGAATAATAACGAGAAATTACATAACGCTACTATAGAAGTTGTCTCTGACACACTGGCATCTTCAGGAGGAGAAGAGATAGGAGATAAATATGTTGAGAAGTGGATGGAGAACCGATTTGACATAATCTCGGAAATAACCAAGTTTCTAATACCGATGAATATGTGGTTTGATACTATAGAGACGGTTGCTACTTGGAGTAACTTAGGTAAATTATATAAGGCATTTAAAAAAGAAGTTGCAGAGATTGAGGGGGTTCTACCTGTATTAGCTCATTCCTCACACTTCTATCTTAATGGCGCATGTATCTACTTCACGATGATCTATGAGAAAAATGAAAAAGTATATTGGAATATGTGGGAGAAGGCTATGGAGGTAATATTGGATAACGGTGGCAGTATAAGTCATCACCATGGAATAGGTAGATTAAAGGGAAAGTGGATTAAAGACGAGATATTAGGAGGTTATGATATCATTAATAGGATAAAATCTGCTTTAGACACTAGAAACATCATTGGTAGCGGTGGATGGATATGACCAACAGATATAGTTACCAGTATTATCTAAAGAGATTTCAAAACTTTAGTGAAGCACCTTGTCTTTATTGTCCAGGGAACTGCATAACATCATGTCCAACGTTCATACAGACTAGAAATACCTTGTATAGCCCCCTTGGATACATCAAATCACTGGATACTGCTGTGAATAACTGCCTTAAATGCTGGAGATGCACCTTTTCATGTCCAGTTGAATATCCCCTATCAATTTTAGTAGAGAGAGCCGCCGGAACATGTATAGAAAAACGTTTTGGGTTTGTGATTATCAGAGAGGGAGAGAAATATTTGGTGGGAGAACTTGAATACGTCGATAGGATGAAAATGTTTTCAGAGAAAGTGGGCTTAGGTATAGTGGCTTTAGATTATGCCAGCTCTTTGGAGAATAGAGATATTAGTGTTAGTATGGAAAAGAAGGAAATGATTGGTTACAGTCCTGAAGCATCATTTCTTCTAGGAGTACCGCATTATAGTGAGGTTATAAGTGAATTTACTGGTAATTTGGATATTACTATTAGGCTCCACTTACCTTGCCTCCTACTCCCCTGGGAAGATGAAATATTATCAAGTCTAGAAAAGACTGGTATTACTATTGAGGAGGTTGTAAAAGACGTTTGTATTAGGCTAGGGGACACCGGGAATACGCTGAAAGATCTATATACTTTATGCCCCAAGGCCTTGGAGGCAGGGGCTAAATTATTGGATGATCTGCTAATTCAATTAATTGACACGTGATTTTCAGGTGGTTTTAATTGAGGAAACCAGTTAGGATAGGAGATAGATTTATAGTTATCCCGGGTAGAGTTAACCTTGCTTTTATCTGTAGTGATAATGAGTGTTATATGATTGATAGTGGTTTAGATGATGATCAGGCTCGTAGAGTATTAAACATTGCAAATGAAGAAGGGTTGACAATAAAGGCTTTATTAAACACCCATTCTCACGCGGATCATATAGGTGGGAATAGTTTCTTTGTAAAAAGAACTGGGTTAAATATCTATGCAGATTCGAGAGAGATACCTTTTATTATAGAGCCGATTCTAGAACCAGCAGTAATGTATGGAGGATATCCTCCTAGGGATCTTAGAAATAAATTATTTGTAGCCAAACCATCGTATCCAAAGGATATTAGGGGGCTCTCTGTTGATTTTGAGATAGTTGATATTTGTGGGCACTCTCCTGGTATGATAGGATTCAGAACTGAAAAGGTCTTCTTTGTAGCTGACGCCTACTTACCAAAAAGAGTTATAGAGAAACATGCCATTCCATATGCTTATCTACCTAAGAGATCATTAGAAACACTTGAAGCGATAATTGAGACAAAGGGCTTGATCTATGTACCATCTCACGGCGAACCCACTGAAAGACCTGAAGAAGATATTATGGCGAATATAGAGATAATAAAGAAGGTCAAAGCCACAATTCTAGAAATCTTGAACAATGAAATGACTACAGAAGATATCTTGGTTAAGACGCTTAATGCTCTAGACGTTAAGGTAGAGTTTATAGGGTTATATCACCTTTACTCGTCTATAATAAGAAGTTATTTATCATGGTTAGAGGAGGAGAATTATATTAAGGCGGTGATGAAAGGAAGAAGACTTTTATGGCAACGTATTAAAAGATAGATTCACCCTAAGTATCGTAATGCATCTCTACCTCTAGTCGTTAACCCATATATTGTGGTCTGTCTTTTTAATCCACTTTTTGATATGGTTTTAATCAATCCCATACGCTCTAACTCAGATAGATGCTGATAGACTGTTGGAAGTTTAATGGTGATTCCTTTTCTGCCTAGATACTTCCATATAGCATATCCATATGAATTGCCATCTTTAATAGCCCTTAGAATCCCTATTTTAGTCCTTCCAATTACCCGCCTCTCTCCAGAGTCTAACCCGAGTCTCTCTCTTATGCTTCTTGTTAGTTCTCTTATTGTTGCTGGATCCTTTAACCCATGGCCAGTTAATATGCAGACAATTTTTTTAGGCATAGTATGATCCAGTATGTGTTTAACTGCTGGGATAGTAGATGCAGCTGCTAATTCAACAAACAAACCTTCCTTTTCAGATAATAATCTAAGGGCATTTACAGCATCCTGATACTCAACCCTTATTCCATAACCACCTGAGTCCTTTATTGCTGTTAAAGCCAGGTTCATGTTTAGTGGATTGGGGATCGAGAGTTCCGGAGCGGCTATAGACATTGCTTCACTGACTTCTCCAGTTAGGCGATCAACTATTGGAGACGCTCCCCTAAACTGTACACCAACCATTTTAGGCAGTCTATCTATAAAACCAAGTTTTTTTAACTCTAAGAACCCCTTCCACACAGAGAATATTAGGCCTCCATTACCCATAGGCACTATAACCATGTCAGGAGAATCCCAATTCAGATCCTCAGATATTTCATATGCTATTGTTTTGACACCCTCGAGATAATATGGGTTATTGGGTAGAATAAGATAAGTATCTTTATCTGCTCGATCTAATGCCTCTTCAATTCCTCTCTCTATATCTTGAACAGGATATACTTGGCCGTTGTACATCAGGATCTGATATAGTTTACCTGACTCAATGTTTAGAGGAGTGTAGATCAATGAATTTAACCCCGCCTTGGATGCATAAGCCGCCAGTGATGCCCCGATGTTTCCAGGAGAGACCGTAGCAACAGTATGATAGTTTTTATTTGCTGCGTGGGAAACAGCTACAGCGATTCCCCTATCTACAAATGAACCTGTCGGATTAGTAGACTCATCTTTTAAAAATAGTTCACCTTCATAACCTAGTTCTTCAGAAAGAGATTTACTTTTATGGAGATACGTATTTCCTTCACCTAGCGATATCAGGTCTTTTTCCTTTGGTAAAATATTATAACGCCATATTGATTTTACTTCATGATCAATAAAATTCTTGCTATACTCATCAAGATCATACTCGAATATTAGCGGTGCTTTACACCTTGGACAATTGATTATATCCTCCTCAATATTGTATTTCTCCTCACATATGCTACACACTAGGCGCATATCCAATATATAGGATAAATTCAATATATAGGTTTTTACCTAAATATTTAAATTACCATATTTCATAGCTTCTGGTTTGGTGTAATTAGGAAATGAAGGAGGGTTTACAATTCTCTTGTGGTAGATACTATAGTGTTTCTTTTGAGGATATTGTCGATTTCTTCTATAGACTTGCTGAGTTAGCGGATAGACTTAGGGATGAAGGGAGGTTTTTTGAGTACTTTCCTAGAAAACCAAGTGATAATTTGGATATGCCTGTAAAGGCTACTGTTAGAGTTAAACATGGATTCCCAGTATTCCAAAAAGGAGGGGTTTGCATGGACGTAACAAACGTAGAACAAGCATATATAGCAGAGGAGGCGGGTGCCGTAAGTGTCATGGTCCTAGATAAACTTCCCTACGATGTGAGAAAAATCGGTGGAGTTGCGAGAATGGCGGACCCCAAGGTCATCGAGAAGGTTATGAACTCAATCACTATACCTGTCATGGCTAAAGTTAGAATAGGTCATTATACAGAGGCAATGATCCTAGAGGAGCTAGGAGTTGATATGATTGACGAGAGCGAGGTTCTGACGCCTGCTGATGAAGCCAGGCATATAAATAAATGGCTATTTAGAGTACCGTTTGTAAATGGAGCAAGAGACTTAGGAGAGGCCTTGAGGAGAATAAGTGAAGGAGCGTCTATGATAAGGACCAAGGGAGAAGCCGGTACAGGAAATGTATCGGAGGCTGTAAAGCACATGAGAAGGATAATGGGGGAGATTAGAAAGATGAGAAATATGGATATGGAGGATAGGGTCAGAAGAGCTAGGGAGATGGGAGTCGACCCCGGGTTACTTGATTTGACGATTAGAATAGGGAGACTGCCAGTAGTCAACTTTGCAGCGGGAGGCATTGCAACTCCAGCTGATGCAGCTTTAATGATGTGGCTTGGAGCGGATGGTGTATTTGTGGGTTCAGGTATTTTTAAGAGCTCAGACCCACTGGAGAGGGCCAAAGCCATTGTTCTTGCAACCTCTATGTGGAGAGATCCAGATGTTGTTTTAGAGGCGCAAAAAATGATTTCTGAATCTAAGAGTATGATGGGTATAGATATTAGGAGTCTTAAACCTGAGGAAATGCTTCAATCTAGGGGGGTATAGCTAATGAAGATAGGGATATTAGGTTTTCAAGGCGGTGTATATGAGCATGTAGGCATATTGAAGAGAATTTTTTCAGGGGAAAAGTACAGTGGAGAAACAATTATTGTAAGGAGAGGAGGAGAGCTGAGTAAGGTGGATGGGATAATACTTCCTGGAGGAGAATCTACAACGATTGGAATACTGATGGATAAGATGGGGTTAACCGGTGAATTGAGAGATAGGATACGTGGTGGATTACCAGTACTAGGAGTTTGTGCAGGTGCTGTTCTAATGGCTAAGAAAGTTGTGGATAAGGTAGTTGGAGAAAAGGAGCAGAATACTCTTTCGGTTATGGATATTGGTGTCATTAGAAACTATTTCGGAAGACAGATAGACAGTTTTGAAGTTGATTTGCATATTCCCGTGATCGGTGAAAAGCCTTTTAGAGGTGTCTTTATACGGGCACCCATATTTGAGAGGCTAAACAATAATGTGGAAATACTCGCTCAAGTAGGTGAGGCTAGTGTAGCGGTGCTTCAAAATAATATGCTCGCAGTGGCATTTCATCCAGAGCTAACTAACGATTACAGGCTTCATCTACTCTTTCTAGAGATGATAAAGAAATAAAAAATAAATAATTTACCACATGGATACATACAAGAGACGCCGAGGTATATAACTAACTTTTTTATTTAGGTTATTACCTAATTTTTGTTTAGGAGATTTACTATGTCCATCTATAAACACGATGTTGATGTTTATGATATGGTAAAGGAGGCGAGAAATAGGCTTGCTGTGAAACTTGTTACAGAATATGATTATTTAACCGATGAAGAGCTAGAAAAGATAGCTAAGATAACTGAGTTGCTTGACAAGCTCCTTGAACTACTGAAATATAAGTAGAAGATTCGGGTATTATAACAAAGGCTTCAAATACTTTAGCAGAACAAGCTTTACCTGCTATGATAGTCTGTCTTTTGCGATAGACTTAAATTTACTCTCATACTTCTGCATATACTCTCGATTAAGAATATCCATTATAATATAATCGCTATATCTGCAGTCACCGACCCTCATATGCTCTCTA
>JALTNJ010000209.1 GCA_027000765.1 Nitrososphaeria archaeon
CCCTCACTTATAAGTGGACATGTTAATATGGGTAAGAGAAAGGTCCTCTACTGCCTGGAAAAACTGCGTGAAGCAGGATTGGTTAATAAAGTGGATAGAGGAGTCTATAAATTATCTCCTAAAGGATATGCCATCTATAATAACATATTATCATTGTTTATAGAAAGTGGTGATATCTATATTTGGGATGACAATGGCTTCGTAAAGATGGATTTCCCCGTTGTGGAGTCGATACTAGGTAAATATCTTCCGTCTGGCAGTATCTCTAAATATTATAATGAGCTTAAAAACTTAATCTCAAGTAAGAGCGTGGTCTCAAAAGAATATCTGATCCTCCTCCTCTCTCATCTACTGATTAGAGACGGCTATATAGAGCTCAGTAGACTCTTATCTAGGCAATTAATATCCATAGACCCTAATATACTCACTCCCTCAAAGGAGTCTACATATAGGAAGGTTTTGGAGAATATCCTCGTAGGCCATGCCCCGATACTATTTAAAGATAATATATTTACTATTGATACACCGGAGTACTTAACTAAATGCTATGCCCTTTTCTCCACTTCCCCAGAAATGGATTCATTAAATCTAAAGCCACAAATTAATGAATATGCGTATCTTCACTCGGATTCTCCAGGTTTTATGGAGTATCTGGCTCTCCTGCCAAGGGAGATCCACATAAGTATAAACATAGATTATGAAAATTACTCTCCTGATGTAAACGATATGTATAGACGTTTCTTCGAATCCAGAAATGCCCTTTCGGTTCTTATACATGTCGGTGATCTAAAGATATTGAGTGATGACCTCTTACTAAGGATGCTGTTTAACAATGCTAAAATGGGGATCGATGTTTTATTCGTAAATGCATCCATAAATCCCAACAGACTATATTCTTCAAGGGGATACTCCGCCTCTGTTCTAGAGGGAGATAGTATTTTGCAGGTTTTAATAGCTATTCTCAATATAGATGTAGAGCGTCTCTTTAACCAGGGGGTTAAAGAAACCTTCTTCCGAGACGGTCTAAACTCCCTATCTAAATATGTTCGGTGGAAGTCAAGCGTGGTAGGCATAGATAGGGAGAGGCCATTCAGTATACTTGTCTTCGATGGATTGAGTAAGTTGGTTGAGGAGTCTAGTGAGAAGGTTCTTGGGATAATATCTGATGTTGATCAGGTGGTGTCTGAAAGGAGGCTAGGATATATTAGCTATGGTGTTTCAGAGCCTTTGGATAATAAAAAGATTAACCTATTGTTGAATGGGTATACGCCGCCCATTAAGACAGTGGTTATTGATGTTGACGACCTTAAACTTACGCTTGCTAAATTTATTAAATCAGGTTATCAGCTCCTGAGGATAATTGTTAGAAGTTAGCTTCTTTAAGCACCATAATTGCTTCAGCTATATCTCCCCCAGTCATCTCGAGAGCCTTTATAGCTAGGTCTCTATCGACTCCAGCCTGTTCCATAACGATCTTTATATCTTCCTCAGTTATCTCTACAGCGGTCTCTTCCTCCTCTACTATCTCCTCCTTACCGGTGATTTGGTAGGTGACTTGTCCAGATACCTTCATCTTAGCCACAACTGGATCTATTATCCTGAGGATTGTTCCATCATTTAAGACTATATCTACCCTACTTACATCCTTGACTTCCTCAAACACTATCCCCGCCTTCTTCATCATCCTCCTGATTTCCCTGTTTGAGAACCTCATGTTCTTATCCCTCGAAACACTATAGTATTATATGTAAGTTATTGGGAATAAAGGTTTTTAATTTATTTTTGGTGTCTAGCGATGAGATGTGAGATATGTGGCGTTGAGATACAGCCCCTGTATGAAGTGATTTATAAAGGTAGAAGGGGCTTGGCATGCCCAGAGTGTATAGATAAATATGGTCTTATTAAGGTGAAACATATCAGCCAGCCTTTTACTAGGAGGAAAAGCGTGGCTAAGCCTAAAGCCACTACCCCGATTGTAAGCCCACCTACAAAAAGGAGGCGTGTTTCTCTGAAGTCTCTCGATGATGAGATGGAATATGTTGAGAACTATGGCGATCTAATTAAAAGAGGTAGGGAGGCTCTAGGCCTTACACAGGCAGACTTGGCTAGGGAACTAAGGGTCAAGGTCTCGTATATTAAGAAGGTTGAGGCCGGTATACTACCACCAACGCCCGAGATCGCGAGGAGACTGGAGAAAATACTTAACGTCAAGTTATTTAAGGAGGCCAGTGAAGAGGAATATATGGTTGCAGAGGATGTTGATGAAGATTTTTCTATTACATTAGGGGATTTAATTAGATACGATGATAAGGATGAACGGGTATAAACGTGCTATAGCTGTTATCCTAAATAGGGATAATATCGAGGAGTTCAGGATATTAGCTAAGGAAGCTGGTTATGAAATTGTGGACTATATATATGTAAGACGTTTTACTGGGAGAGGACTTAGTGACTATAAGATAAATGAGATTAAACAAGCCATGAAGGAGCATGGGGCTTCTCATGTTATATTTGATGTCCCGCTTAAGCCTAAACATCTATATAATATAGCCAAGGAGCTTAAGGTGGAGCCTAAGGATAGGCTGGAGATAATCCTAGAGATATTCGAGCTTCATTCTCCATCTAAGGAAGCCGATCTACAGATCAAGCTAGCTTCTCTACAATATGAGTTGGCTAGGGCGAGGGAGCGGGTTCGGCTGAGGAAATTAGGAGAGCAGACCGCCTTAACAGTTGGTTTAGGTGCATATGAGGTAGATCTGTATTATAATGAGATTCAGAGACGTATACAGAATATAAAGCGTAAGCTTGAGGAGGAGCGTAAGAAGCGTGATGTACATAGGATACATAGGAAGAAGAAGGGGTATAAGACAATATCAATTGCAGGTTATTATTCGTCTGGGAAGACCACTTTATTCAATACATTATCGGGGATGATGGAGAAGACGGGTGAGGAGCCGTTTACAACTCTATCTACAAAGTTTGCATTGATAAAGGTCGGTCCATGGAAGTGTTATCTCGTTGATACAATAGGCTTTA
>JALTNJ010000210.1 GCA_027000765.1 Nitrososphaeria archaeon
ATCGGATATGTGGACAGCCTTAATCCCCAGCTTCATAGGTATCGAGATATTTGTTATAGTCAGGTTCCTAGGCTCTATAAAATAGGAGTAGGAGACGCCGCCCAACCCCCCACCTACTATAGCCGCTGTACCTAGGAGCTTTAGAAACCTCCGTCTATCCATATTCATCTCCAACAATAAAATAGATTGTCTATATAGAGATTAAGGTATTGAAAAACAGCTCTAATCCTCAATTAAATGTGAGTCTCTAATGATATAGCTACGGGTACCAGGCAGCTTATTATGGAGCTCTGTAGTCGTCATGACGATCCCTGCACCCCTATCCCTATTATATCTAGATAAGAGTTCTAGGACTGTTGCCCCGATATCATCATCCAAGTTAGCCAGCGGCTCATCGAGGAGGAGGATTGCCGGTGTAGTTGCCAAGGCCCTCGCCAACGCGGCTCTCTGCTTCTCCCCCGCACTCAGCTGATGGGGATACCGGTTCTCCAGGCCCTTTAGACCAAGGGTCTCCAGCAACTCATCTATCTCAATCCACGGCTCCCCCACATTTTTAACATCCAACGCTAGATGTATGTTTTCAGCCAGGGTCAGAGTTGATATAAGGTTTTCTCCTTGGAAGACAACGCTATAATACTTGGCTCGGATACTGCTCCTAACCGAATCCGGGGCGTCGGTTACATCCATATCCATGAAAAATACCCTGCCTCTACTGGGCCTAGACAATAGTGATAGGATCTTCAGTAGACTGGTTTTACCCACGCCAGAGCGGCCCCGGATATGTATGAAGTCTCCCTCCAACACCTCTAGATTAACATCCCTGAGTACATATTCCCCGATATACATCTTCCAGACATCCACCAACCTAATCAGCGGCTTCACACCATATCACCCAATGCTATACCTGTCCATATACCCTAGTCTCGAGACAATTGTAATACGTGTCATAAATATCATTGAAACGACCAGTATCTACTGGTATCCGTGAGAGGGAGCCTGAGTTATATCCATTTCTAGACATAACCCAATAGTATATAAATACTGTGTCCGATTTAGCTCTTCCACCATCTAAATAGGTCTTACCGGGATCGTATCTGAACATATGGTAGTCGTGGAAAAGGGCCTTGACTGAAGTGTCTCCAGCTATTATAAGAGAGGGGTTATACCCCCTAATCCACTCCGCTGTCGACAGCATTCCCCAGCTATTCCTCCAGTTATATCCTAGGTAGGAGTCGTAATCATAGTATGCCTTATAAGCGGCGTAGACACTCGGCGCCGATACTATAATTAGGATGAGGAGGAGGGTAGGTGCTAATCGGCGTCCTCCTCCAATGACGTAGATCGCGGTGGAGGATAGGGCTGCAAACGGAATTATAATGAAGTTTACAAGCCTAGGGATGAGGGACGTGAAGAATGGGTCGCCCCCGAATATAGAGTATGTGGATACCGCGAGCAGTATACATAGCCAGTAGAGTAGTGATAAACCGGATTCCAGATTTCTTATACGGCTGAAGCCTGCTACAGCCACCGAGGCTATGAAGGCATATGGCAAGCCATATAAGAGATAGTTTGTTGAGAGACGTGGGATAACGTCGGAGTATCCTATGACAGCGGTATAGTAGATTATGCCTATCGCTAGTAAGAAGGCTGTGGCAGCCTTGATTAAAGTGTCTCGACGACCTTCATCCCCAGTATACGAGAGATATGTCGCTGCAAACATGTAGATAACTATATAGCTGCCTAGGGATATCACGAGCTCCGGCCTCATACTCGGGAGCCTAATCCCCCGTGAACCGAGGAATATATAGTGTAGAAAGCCGATCGCCAATAATAGGATGAATATACAAAGGGTATAGAGCGATAGCCTCAGCCTAAACCTGGTTATACGGTAGATGAAGAAGGAGAGGAGGATCAAGACTGTTATGAATAGCGTTAGGTGATGGGTGAAGACCAGTGATATGGAGAGGGGTATGGATAATAAGATGCCTTTGGATAAATCCCTATCCCACAGGGCGAGTAGGATAAGCGTTAGATAGAGGGGGAAGGCCAGGGTCTCCTTGGTTACACCGGCTCCGAAGAAGAAGAGTGGATATAGTGTAGAGGCTATCAAAACCCCTGTAACCGCCTGACTCCATTGAAAGCCGAGTCTCTTCATAAGGATATAGAGTATTATCATTCCTAATCCATTTAGAAATGGGAATAGATATGCCATGGATAATATAGGGCTAATCCCAAGTACGGTTGATGACATGGTTGAGAATGATATTGCTCCTGGCCAGTAGTTGTTGTATCCATCGAATAAGCCTGAGTCTATGGCGATGGGAGAATTGATATAGAGTATTTTAGCGTCGCGTATCAGGGGCCAGGCGTCTATTGAGAAGGGTAGGCCCATGGCCATAGAGGGATATAGCCTGAGTAGGAGGCCTAATGCGAGTACCATGGTCAATATAGATACCCTACTCCATCTCAATTAGACCCCACCCCCGTGTTATATAGTAGATGGAGACGAGTGTGAAGACTGTGACGACTAGTATAGGTGCGTAGACCGAGATGGATAGGCTTGGTATGTGGATGAGGAAGCGTATATCCATGACCTGCCAAAGTATTATGGCGGTGGATAAGCCTAGGACGAAGCCAATGCCTGAGCCGATGACTATATATAGTAGGAACTGTAGAGTGAATATCCTCCTAATTTTCTTCGTGGATAGCCCTAGGCCATGGAGTATATCAAGGGTATCCCTATGCTCCTCCAGAATCCCCCCGACTAGATACTTGACTGAGATAAGGGATATTAGTAGAGGGGGAAGGAGGGCTATAAACAGTATCCTCGGGTCGAAACCATACTTCCTAAGGTAGAATAACATGGCTTCACCAGGTGCCTCAGCCAGTTCATCACCTGGTTTGGAGGACAATAACCTATTTACCTCCTTCTCTACACTGCTCCACATACCCTGTTCCAAGCCTATCCTAATCATACTGGAGTAATTCCCGGGGTATCCCCGCATCACCCTAGCCATGTCTATATGTATCAACAGCTCAGAATTATACGGCTCCGGTAGCCTAGCAATACCTTTAATCACAATAGGTTGGAAAGCCTTGTTTAGAATGCTTCTCACGAGAAGCCTATCCCCTACATCTAGGTTTAGCCGTCTAGATAGTTCTTCACCAGCCACGGCATATTCATAGTCATATGCATCGAGGAACTCCCCCTCCAATAAGGTTACTTCAGTGGCCTCTCTAAACAGCCTGGGATATACTCCCCTACTTATAACGGTCTCGCCGTCGATGTAGAGGGGGATGAGGAGCTCTGGGCTAACGTATCTAACTCCATCTATACGCGATATATCATCGATGAGTGATGTGTCGATCAACCCTGTGAAAGGCGTGTTACTCCCCCTACTCAATAGAATCATCTCATTTTCTCCACCACCTAGATATGTATACATGGCCCCCGCTAGTGACGATGATATTAAGAGGGAGAATGTGAATACAAGTGAGCATATTATCATGAGTACTAGGGTTAAAGCCCTATATCTCCTCCTCAACAGACTATATCTAAACATATTCTTCATATAACCTACCACTTCCCACTAACGTGGAGAATATACCTGTGAAACCCGCCAACGCAGATGAAAGGTATATCCCTAAATAGCTAAGGGGATCTAGTGAGGGCACCACGGTGACGCCTCCCACGGCTATGTAGAGGATCTTGGCGGCTACCTGGCTCAATACAAGGCCTAGGGATACCCCCACCAGTGATGAGGCTAATATAATTGGTGTAAGAGAGAGGGCTAATGCGGAAAGAAGCCTAATTCGGGAAAAGCCGAGGGTCCTTAGGATACTTAGGTCGCTACGCATACTATATAGGAATCTGGATGAGACTAGAGCCAGGGATATCAGTGTCAGTAGGTAGATGGGGATAGTCCATATAGTTAGAAGATGCCTAACTTCATTCTCCAGGCCCCTTATCAGAGGCGTGTATGACCCAAGGGCATATCCCCTTATTCCACCTGCCTCGTCCCCTGATGCTCTTAGTATATAGCCAAGCCTCTTCATCTCTATGCCATGAGGCAGTATAACGGGGAATATCTTGGTAAATCCCTTTACACGAAGGCTATATGCCTTACCGTCTATTGTTAAGGTGACTATATCCCCCTGCTGTATACCGAGGCCATCCGCTATATACCTAGAGACTAGGCATTCACCGGCTTTGAGGTTAGGTAGTCTTATGCCAAGGATCTTGGAGGCGGTCTCAAAGTCATTAAATGAATATACATGTATACTTATCTCATATCCATTGTAGTCGAGGGTTGAAGGGGAGATGTATACAATGGCATACTCAGATCTAGGCTGCTGAATAGACTGGTTATCCATATCCAGGATGAGGAGGGTATCCTCCTTGGGAATATATTTTGACGCTATATCCTCAATAGTCTTAAAATGCCCGGTTAGGGAATAGAATGGGATAGTCATGGATGTAAATAGGATTATGAGGAGCATCATTATCCTTACATGCCTGTTTCTAACAACCGCCCTAAATAACTCCATCATAGCCCTTCATACACTAGTGACATTTATCCAGAGCTGGGTCCACCTCCCATGATACTGGAGGTCCCCAATAGTCTCGTTATAAATCCAGAGCTCAACAATAATCCTCTGATTCAGGCCAGGGGTCTCAACAGGGAGGTCGACGCGGAATATCCACGTCTCATTATGCAGGAGGATCCTCTCATATGTAAATATAGGCTTTAGAGGAGCAGGGTCTATGTTTGTCGATTTATCCCCTAGCTTAACCTCCACCACATAATACATCGGCCTACCCATATGGTTACCTACATAGACATAGAAGGTTGCGTTGTCCCCAACGACAAGCTCACGTGGATAATCGCCGATCTTCATATTCTTACCTAGGAGGCCGAGCTCGGAAAAAGGTTCTACAACACGTCCAGAGAGATATGCCTGGGAAACTGCGAAGACCCCGCCGACTACGATGACGGCGAGTATAACCGCCCACACCTCCTCGTCGAGAATCAGGGATTTCCTACTCGACCTACTCCTCCTAACACGTATCCTATATTCTCCACGTATCCTGGACCAGCCTCTGAAGAATAGCTTTGGGAGAATGAAGTATGCGAATAACCCCAGCGCCACTATACCTATTATGCCTACTATGGTCAGGACATTGTTCCAGAACCTTAGTTGCTCCCCCTCACTACGTAACATGGGTAGGAGGGACTCAGCTTCATCCAAGTATGATGATGCGGCTGTTAATAGGGTAGCGTCATTAGTATTATAATACTCCTCTAGGGTGGATATCGCCTCATTGATAAGCTGGACAGGTCTAGAGACGTTTCCCCCAGCCTCATATACGTCTAAGACCTTTATATAGACGTTGTAGACACGCTGCCTGACCGTATCTGCATCTACAGCTCCATAGACATGGATTAGGGATAGGGGTATTAGGAGGGTTAGAAGCAGTAGTATGAATATGGTCCTGCGGGCTGTAATATGAGACACCTCCACCTAGTTTATAAAGCCTTGTGACCCCTAGGCGCTACATAATAAAATTTTAAAGAGACTGTATTATTTATTTACAGTAATGAAGGATAGTGAGCTGGAGGAGCTCTCTCCTCTCGAGAAAAAAGTCTTCAAGAGGCTTCAGAAGATAGGGGATAAGAAGATTTCTGAAGCGGTCCCCGCAATAGCTAGGGAGGAGGATATATCGACTGATGAAGCGGCTAAGGTAGTCTATAAACTCTGGAAAAAAGGGTTTATAGACCTGAGGAATACGGAGCCCCCTAGAGATATCCTTAGATACCTATTCAGTGTAGAAGGCGCTTGGTTCCATATCATAACGATAATCCTATTAATTACAGTAGGCCTCGTATTCCTAGTTTCAGAGCCGCCCCTACTCTACCTAAGGTATGTCTTGGGAAGTCTATTCATACTATATCTACCCGGCTATGCATTGATAGAAGCCCTCTACCCCAGGGGAGACGAGCTGGAGCCATTGGAGAGACTCGCCCTATCTATAGGATTAAGCCTAGCCCTAGTCCCCCTAGTAGGCCTAATACTCAACTATACTCCATGGGGTATTAGGCTGACCCCAGTAACCATATCCCTAGCCCTGTTGACCGAGATACTTATTACCTACGCGTTATTCAGGAAATATCAGTATTATAGGCTTGAGACAAGGGTCTAGGAGCCCGCCTTGAAGATAGTCACCTCCTCATTATAATATACGACTTGGAACCTACTATCCTCCCGGTAATACTCCACTATAGGCCTCTCATTATCTAAGTCTAGGAGGCGGTTCCAGACGACGACATATATATCCCGGTCTCCCACCAATCCCTGTATCGATGGATAGAGCTCCTCAGGATACTTGAAGAAGTCGCCGTAGAACGTTCTATTTGCAATTAAGGAGGTATACATATATTCCCAGCGCCCAATGCTTATTACGATAGCGTCCTCAGGTGTATTCTCCCTAATCCAAACCATAGAGTCATATATGTTTAGCTGCTTGGAATAGTCATAGTTTCTAGTGGCTAGGGAATATAGAGTCATCCTGAAAAGGGGTGAGGAAGCGAATACCAGGAGTATAAGGAGTATTACAACCTCGATCTTAATTATCTTCCTGCTACTGGGTTTACTAGCCACCCTACCCAGCCAATCTTCTAGGGGCCGTGGCCACCTATTTACACTACCCATGAAGATACATACGGGATACATGCTGAGGAGGCTGAACCTCCATATATCAAGGAAGAATAGGGTGAATATCCATATCGATAGGAACCAGAACCATGGGACGAGGGATAAGGCATCTCCACGCTTATATACTAGATAAGCCCCGACAACCATGGTAGCGATTGAGACCAATAGGCCTGAGGCGCTGACATATCTATATATACTGCTTAGGAATGGGGAGTATTGGTATATTTGGTCGGCGATTGGGTCTATAGCCTCCATCCTCGTAGCCCCCACTGTGAAAGGCCTGAGTTTAAAGACATACTCCGTCAGGAAGATGTATATTACATTAAGGTCGTGTAGGGAGAATAGGAGGAAGAATATTAATGGTGAGGACACTATTATGGCTATCTTCATAAGCTGGGTATCTCTTTTGAAGAGGCCGTATACTGTTGCAAGCCAGAGGCCGGTTAAGAAGAGGAATGTGGATTCATGGGCCAATAATGCTGTTGCCGAGGCGATGAAGAGTAGTGGAACTAGGATGGGGTGTCTAGAATCCCTGAATCGGATTATTAGGAGTATCAGGTAGAGGGTTAGTATTATTCCTAGGAAGTTTGCGTATAGCCCTGTGACGACGACCACAATATACCAGAACGTGTTTATCAGTAACGTGAGTATAATCGAGACTTCTCCGGCCCAGGCTCCATATAGGCGTCCAGATACTTGGTGGATGAGGGGAATGGAGTAGAATGCCAGTATCATCATGAATAGCCTTGTTACCAGGATAGGGTTGTCTGTAAAACCTTGGAATAGGGATAGGACGCTTCCCAAGAAGGGATATATTATGGGATGCATTACAAAAAGATCCCTCACAGTGGCCTCGCCACCCAAGAACCTGTATGCAATGCTGGTGTAGACATAGAAGTCTCCACTGGGGTTGCCTGGGAATATCCATACAGGGGTGAAGAGGAAGAGGACATAGAGGATGAAGACAATGAGTGTCGCTATGAGCGTCTTTACGCTCCCCCTATAAGCTCCTCCGTTGAATATAGGCTTTAAGACATTGTTTCTAAGAGACACTAGATATAGTATTAGGGGCGTGGCAAATCCGATCAATATGGGTATGCCGGATACCCTGCCTCTGATCAGGAACTCGAGGAGGGAGAGGGATATACTTGTAAGCAGGAAGATCCCTCCATAGTCGACTATAAACGCCACTATATCCACATTAAGCTCTAGATTCTTCTCCATATGGGACAACCTCAGTGGTTCACCTGGGACCGTGCATACTCCTTCATAGCATATATCTGTATAGCCATCAACATGAGAAGGAAACCGATTATAACGAGGATCGCCGTGGCTATAGCCGTCCCTATCGCCAGCTCCCTGACCTCCATATACCTATATACCACCCAGAGGCCCGAGACAAAGCCCGTTAACAATATGATTAGACCGGGTAACCCTAGGAACGTTATTGGGCGTCTAAGTATATAGCTGTGGACCAGTCTAGATAAGAGGTCATATCCATGTATAACGGGGTGCATGGTCGAGGTGTCGAGACCCTTATACCTAAGCCTTATCGGTACCTCGACTATACGCAGGTTATTCTCAAGGGCCTTCTCTATGATCTCAATACTGGCCGCCATACCCTCTTCAGAGGGTATAAGTAGATGAATTATGTCTCCACGGTATACCCTGAAGCCGCTTTGGACATCCTTCAGGCCTCCTGGCATCGCCTTCGAGAGCATCTTTACACCCACCCTCCTAATAGGAGGGGTCTCATCGTCCTCAGACCTCATACCGATGACTATATCGGCGCCCGACTCCTCCATCGCCTCAATAAGCCTAGGTATGTATGACGGGTCATGCTGTAGATCAGCGTCCAAGGTTATAACGATGTCAGGATTATACTCGAGAACCTTTCTAAACAACGTCCTCAGGGCGGCTCCATACCCCCTGTTGGAGTCGTGTCTAACCACTAACGCCCCTAATCGGGAGGCTATCTCCCCCGTATAGTCTGTGGAGCCGTCGTCACAGACTATTACAGACCCATATTTCATGGAGTCCAATATGACTCTGGCTATGGTCTTCTCCTCATTATACGCTGGGATCAGGATATAGACTCCTGGCATAGCAGTATCAAATAAGAATATACCATATTGAATAAGATAATGTTTTACAAATACGTATCTCCCTATCCCCCTCCAAATATCTTCAGCAGTCTCCTCACTAGGAGGAAGAAGACGTGGATAAACCATCGTACTATTTTGATGTCTTCAAAGGCGGTCTCCAAAACATCTAGATCCCTGTTCGAGACACCCCTGAATAACGTGAGGAAGATTACATATATAATTAGGAAGAAGAGGCCATAGAATATAGTGTTGTAGAGGGACCTACCTAAGTCTAAGTTCATCCTCATAATATACGTTATTATACTGGAGAATAGACTGGCGAGGTATATCCTCATTATTCCCCTAGTATCTATTGAGACCCCGAACTTCCTACGGGCGATTGAAAAACCATATAATATAGGGAATAACACCGCCATAAGTATAGCTATTAGGAGACCGGTTACATGATAGAGATAAATTAGTATTGGATATGCTATAAGGGAGATTATAAGTCGTAATACACCTATTCTAAAAACGGTCTTTGTCTCGCCGACTCCATTGAAGAAACTAGCTAGTATTACGAAGCCTATCCCGACAAACAGGTATTGAGAAGCTGCTAGACTTAGATAGAAGGGCGTCCCCCTATAGCTAGAGCCGTAGAAGAGGTATGTCACGTCCCTAGAGAGGAATATTATGAACATGGCTATCGGGAGGATGATTATAGTACTGTATTTAACAGCGTGTCTAAAGAGGTCTCTAATCACATCAATCTCCCTATCTATATCCAGCTTAGAGAATGCGGGGAATAATACCGTTGATATCGGGGTCATGAAGATCATTATACTGCTTGTCATGTTCATAGCCGCCACGAAGTTCCCTATCTCAACATTTGATGCAAATATAGATAGTAGATAGTTGCGGTATACACCGAGGAAATTCATTATTATCCCAGATAAATAGACTGGGAAGCCGTATCTAATCATCTCATCAAGCAAACCCATGTAAGACGGGTCATCGACAGCATCCATCTTATTTCCAAAGCCTTTTACCAAGATATATAGTAAGAGGAGGCCTACTATGCCGCCTAGGAGATAGCTTCCCGAATGGCCTATGACGGCTCCCGCGACGCCGAACCCGAGTATTATAAGGCCTATAGCCACCCCGAACTTCGACAAGGCTTGTATAAGGCTTATTATGGCGGATCTATCCATCCTATTAAGGCCTATGAATGACTGGTTCACGGTGAGGAAAAGGAGGTTCCCAACCACATAAATACCCGTAATCTTCACGAATAAATCCGCCTCAGGCCTATTTATCAAGTGAGTTGCGAAGAAACCGGAGTTTATAGACAATACTAGAGAGAGGATTAATCCGAGGGACACCTGGAATAATAATGCTGTCTTGATGAGATGCCTAATCCTATGATAATCCCCTCTACGCTCCCCCTCGGAGACGAATTTAATTAAGGCGATGTTTACGCCGAAGCCTGAGGCTATGAAGAGTAGCTGGGCTGGGGTTAGGCTGAGGTTATAGAGGCCATAGTTATCTGGACCTAGGAGACGCCCGATTAATATGGATGTCAATGCAGTTATTCCCGTGGATAGAGTCCCTCCTATAAATAGGTATAGGCTTCCCCTAGCAGATGACTTGGCTATCTCCCTAGACACACTCATCAATACCGCCTCTATAACCCTGACCTAATCCATATGGTGGACAGGCTCATCAGCTTATCCATATCCGCCTCCAATGTCCCCTCGATATCTATTTTAGAGATGAATTCATGGCCGTATCTCCTGAGTATATACCCGAGGAGAGAATAGAGATTTCTAAACCTACTGTTTGAAGACAACACTATTATCCTGAGGGGTTCCACGGGAGAAGAGAGGATATCCTTCAAAACCCTGTTTAAGATGCTCTCATCCAGCCTACGGCTCAAAACAGTATATTCAAATGAGGCTACAGGTGACTTGGATGAAACTAGACGATCTATATCGACCTCTTCCAAGATATATTCAACCATATATGGCTCCACCTTAATCATAGGTATCTTCCTAAAAAGCTGACTAAGTATATTTATCGGAGCCATGGGGGGGAGGGACAATATAATGTCCTTTGAATTATATATGACTATACCCACTTCACCCAATTCCTCAACCACGTGATTAATTAGGATGGTCACCGCCTTATACAAAACCTCATCCAAGTCCTCCGGGGTAGAGACCGCTGTATCTACCAGTAGTACCGATGGCTTAATACCAGCCGCCTCATACTCCTTAATCATAAGCTGCTGATGCTCAACACTCTTCTTAAAATGAATATGACGAGGCTCATCACCCTGGATAAAAGGCCGGACCCCGAAGAATACTCCTGTCCTTGTCTCGGCATACCTAGTAGACCTATGGCTTATGGACTCCAGCTCACCCCGTCCACCATATGCCTCTAGAAGCCTACCCGCTATCCAAAGGCCGAGGGAGAGCTTGGGCCTAACAACAATATTCAAATCTATATACACAGCTCTATGTGAAAGCCCTAGGGAATCTACACAGCTTATCTGTATACCCACAGTATAAGAACCTATTTTATCCCCCCTAACCCTAATCGGGATCTCAGCCTCCCTTCCCGGTGCCAGTGTAATCCTAGGCTGTTGAGTCTGGATATCTAGGGTAACGCTATCCATAATCTTCTCCGG
>JALTNJ010000211.1 GCA_027000765.1 Nitrososphaeria archaeon
CTGTATTATCCTAAATCCACTATAGCCGTCACACTAAATCGACTGGCTCAGCGAGGAGTAATCCGTAGGGTGAGGGGTAAAGGCAAGTATTATCTGTATGTCTCATCCAAACCCTTGAAGGGTGATGAAGATGCCTAAAATTAAGGTTAAGGTAGTCCTAAATGACATGGAGTATACTGCCGAGGGAGATCCAGAGGCCGTGTTGAGAAACGTGCTTCAATGGGTCTATAGGGTTATGCCTGAGATCGATTTAGCTAGACGGTTAATGGTTGATATTGACTATATGAAGCTATCGGACGTGTTATCAAAATATGTGATGACCTCTGAAGAGGGCGACATTATATTCAAGGAGGATGTTCCGCAACGTTTATCACTTAGTAATAAAATATTGATTGCACTAGGCTTATCTAAGCTATTATATCAACTTGGGAAGAGGGAGGAGGACGGTATCTATCTTCATGAACTGGCTAAGTATGTTGTTTCATCAACGAAGACAGTATCTTCTCGATTAAGTGAACTATACTCCACTGGACACGTTGAGAAGAATAAATTGGAAGATGGAGTTCTATATCGAATTACTATCAAGGGGCTGTTGAAGCTCCTGTCCTTGGGATAGGTAGATATGCGTTAAGTCTTTACGTGGTAAGGGATCTTCTGGATATACTGATACTTCCTCGCTTTACCTATTCTAGATAACTTTCCCTCCTTAACTAGAGATAGGAGGGCATGGGATATGGCGCTCCTATCATAGTTGTATCCTCTTCTAGAGAGTTCATCCCATATCTCACCAAGCTTCCTAGGCTTTTCAAACCATCCTTCTCTCCATAATTTCTCCACGGCCTCTTTACACGTCAAAGCATAGAATTCTTCACGCTCACCCTCCTTAGTAGGTGTGATTCCCTCCACGGTCTTTACCACTGTAGTAATTGCTTCATTCAACTGCTCAGGTAAACACTCTATCTCGACTTCAACCCCACCGATGTTAAGCTTTACCCGAATCTTCTTATCTTCAGTCATCTCCATAATATAATTGTTGAATTAAGATTTAAATACTTTTATGTTCAATAATATTCATGAAATAAAATGAATTTTCATGAACAATTCAAATCCATTCAAGAACGGGCGTTTAAACCTAAATTTGATGTCTTGGTTGATTTATTAGACCGTATTGAGGGCGAGACCTTTATACCTAGGGATGTAGACGGTGGGATATTCAACTTCCTACCGCTGCTAGGTTTTTCTGATGGTGGGGATGTGGGCCTCGAATTTATTGAATTTAGTAAGCTGGAAAATCCCCGGCCATTAGCGGGTATAGATTCTTCAGTTGTTCCCATAGCTGAATCTAGAGATGGTTTTGTATTGGGGGTTAAAGGAGCCGTTGTTATTGAGCGTAGAGATGGCTATGAGGTTATTACAATAGGTCCACTACCGATCTACATATCGCTTAGGCTAGTTGACACATACTCTTCGATCACTCTCCTCCCGAAGAGCTATATACGTAGGGCAGCGTTGGATATTGGGTATGCAAAGCGCTTTGCTATAGACCTATTTGAAAGTATGTTATTAAGAAATGTTGTCGAGGGATATCGGGATCTAGTTATATTAGTAGATGGTTCTCTTATCAGTCCATTTCTCAGGCGTAATAATGCTATGATTAATTCTATATTCAGAGCGCGGGACAATAATATATCTATTGTTGGATTGTCTAAGAAGTCAAAGCTTCTCAAGAAATACCCTGAGTTATATAGGATAACGGTTTCCCAAGGTTTTCCAGGAGCTCTTAAAGTCCCTAACTTTATATTTAAGAGGCCCAGTCCCTTCAAGGTCTACATATCTCTATTCAATATATCCGGGGTTCCATTTAGAGTGGATCTCCCCCGGGATGAAGATCCAAATATAGTTCTTAGCGAGATATTCTCTTCATCCATCTCCAACCTAGGTTATCCCGAGGTGCTTAAGGAGTCTCATATTCTATCCAAAATATCCCGGTTCGAGGTCATCGTCCTCAGGAGGGTGCTCGAGATGCGGGGAGCCAAATTCCATTATACTGAAAAGCTTAGGGACATGCTCTTCGGCGGCTTCAATAAATCATCTAGTAAATGGGGTGGTGGTAATGAGGGTATTTAGGAAGGTCGGTGATGTATTAGAGATACTGGTATTTCCACATGAGAAGATTAGGAAGGGAGAGTATCTGTTGGTAGAGGATAGAAGTAAAGAACTTTCATTGATAGTACAGGTTATAGAAATCAATTACATTGATGCCCCTGGGATGCTGGAGGACTTGGTGAGGGAAGGTATTCTTAAGGATTCCATAGTATATGAAAATGACTTGGTAGATGTAGGGAGGACAACGAGGTTCCTCAGGGATACAAAGCTAGCGACTACACTTATTAGAGGCTCGATTCACAAGGGTGTTTTTTCTCCTGTATATTCGGATCTACCTTCACGTGCATTCTCCAATGTCCGTAAGATATCAACTGCAGAGATAATTAAATACGTTAGGAATGGCTCAAGCCTTAATCATCCAATTCCAATAGGCTATGATTTTGACGGTAATATAGTATATGTAGACGCCGTGAAATTAGACGGATGTCTCTCGCTTATCACGGGCATGAAGGGTTCAGGAAAGTCTCACTTGGCTAAGCTACTGGTGCTAAGTCTAGTGGATCACGGTGCCCCGGTCATAGTATTTGACTTAAATGGGGAATACATAGGCCTCGGTGAAAACGGGGGAATAAAGGTTCTGGAGGCTGGTAAAAACCTCAGTTTTACCCTCTCATACCTTGGAAGGGAGACTGTTCTGAAGCTGTTGACCAACGTCCTAGGCCTACCAGGTGTATCAGCAAACCTCTTTAACGAGATATGGTCCCTAGCTGAGAGGGGACGGAGGAATATTACTGTAGATTACCTCATAAATGTGGTTAATAATGTTGTTAAAAACCTGATGATAAGAGACGCCTTAATATCTAGACTGATGATACTAGGCTCATCTAGATTCATCTCAGACGATGAGAATAACG
>JALTNJ010000212.1 GCA_027000765.1 Nitrososphaeria archaeon
TAATGCAAAGGCCGGCTGGCCCATATAAGACCATTCTACATTAACCACATCAAAATCAGCTTCATACCCACTGACTATAAGTGGTAATAGAAGACTCTGCTTGACTATTATAGATGCACCGTCTACAGTAGCTACTCCTCTTATCCCAAGATCTGCATAGTAAATCCCATCACTAATCACTGGATCGATGTATATGGGTCCAATCATGATGTCTATGAAATCTCCATAGCCATATACACCTTCAACACTAGTGTTTATTATTTTAAGACCAAATTCATTTGAGAAGCCGTTGGGTAGAGACACCTTTATCTTTAAATCACTCAGGGAGTATCTACCCATGTTCTCCAATACAGCATGTAGGAAAACTCCCCTAGCTCCCGGATAAACTTTTTCGTAGCCATCCCAATAGGTTCTAACAACCTCTAGACCAGCATATTCATTCTCCCCGATCCTCAGTGGCACGGTCAGGTTATAGGTATAATGTTTTACGGCGTCACCATAGCCTCTATAGCTGAAATTCATTACAAGTAGTCCATAGTATACCCCTGTTCCTGCTGATACATCTATACTGATATCATTAAATACGAGTGTGAAGAGTGCACCGGCCGAGGCCGACCCATAGTAAGACGAGGCTTCATTTGGATAGAAAGGCGTTGATAATCTTATGACACCAAGCAGTTCACTAGCCTCTTCTGTAGCGAGGTTCTTCAGGTATATTCGTAGTGATAGGCCTCTGGCACCTGGAGAAGCATTCACCACCTGGCCTCCGGCCAGCCACTCCAAGCGTTCAATAGAGAATGTGAAACTGGGGAACTCAGATACAACGAGTGTAATATTTCCATAGTCATATGTTGATGAAACTACTGTACCACTGGTTGAGTTGTAATAGGTGTAGTTTATCCTTAAAAACGCTTGATATGATCCTGGGCTTATGTCTTGGGCAATATTAAGTACATAATTTAGTCGAAATGACTCCCCTGGATATATCGTCTTCCTAATGGATGAGTTAGATTCTACTATTGCAGTGGATAGAGAATAGTTTCTACCATAGGTGTCGGTAAAACCACCTGGTAGAGTCAAGTTACCAACTAGGGTCTTTATGGTAACCGGTAGGTTGTTAATCATCTCCAGGACTAGTATCACATTTGAACTACCTGGATATACTTTCTGAGGATTTTGTATCGAGCCCCAAGCTATAGATACTAGTGAGAAGCCAGATGCCCCCGATACGGGATAATTAATTAATGGAGCTAGAGACATGAATAATATACCCATGACGGTCATGGACAAGAGCCTCTTACCCATCATTTTCATAGCCATATTCCTCACCTCACATGTTTACGACACAATCACTCCATTTAGGCTCAGCTTCTCCCACTAGCGATCCGTCTCTAATGAGAAGTATTTTATTGGAGCAGTTCGAGATCTCACTTGCATGAGTAACCATTACAATCGTCTTACCAAGCTTATTCAACTTAATGAATGTCTCCATAATTACTTTGGAGGAGGCAGTATCCAGGTTTCCAGTAGGCTCATCCGCTAAAATAATCTCTGGATCACCTACTATAGCACGGGCAATCGCTACCCGTTGCTGCTGTCCACCTGATAACTGTGTAGGCCGTTTATTTAACCAAGATTCTTCTCCACCAACTTTCTCAAGGGCATCGAGCACCATCTCAACACGCTTTCTCCTGGGAATTCCCCGGAGTATTAGGGGGAGCTCAATGTTCTCTAGGACGGTCATACGGTTAATAAGGTTATATTGCTGGAAAACAAACCCTATCTTCTCATTCCTGAGGATAGATAACTCTTTATCGCCTAAATACGATGTATCGATACCATCTATCAGTACCTTACCCCTAGTTGGTCTATCCAATAAGCCTATCATATTCAACAATGTAGTCTTACCATGACCAGATGGACCCATTATAGATACAAAATCACCACTAAATATAGTTAGATTTACGTCTCTAAGGGCTATAAACTCCATACCCTCTTTAGTCTGGTATATTTTATAGACGTTTATTAACTCAACAATCTTACGCTTTTCAACGTCATAAACCCTCTCACTCTGGAGAGACATAGGGATCCCCTCTTATTTAGATATATCTAAATATATCTAGAAGTTACCCAAAATATTAAGTTAAAATATTAACGGGATATATTATGAAGATGTTTCTAAACTATTGTTTTAATTACGAAGTAGGAGTTTACCCGTTCAACTCCCTCGATATTATTTATTTTGGATATGTAATTCTGGATAGCTTCCTTATCCTTGCACCTAGTTAGAACAGCTAAGTCATAGTCTCCCGCAATCATATTCACGATAAAGGTCTCTGGGAAGCCTGAGATTATCCTACCGATCTCCTCAACATCATAACCCGGTTTAACCCTAACAAATATACAGAAACTGCAGTTATATCCGAGTGACGCTGGATCCAAGATAACTGTATATTTCTTAATAACACCCATTTCCTCGAGCTTTCTAATTCGCTTGACTATTGCCATTGGACTCAAGCCTAGTCTCTTGGCTATCTTTCTAAATGAAGTCCTCGCATTCTCCTCCAAGATCCGTATAATTTCCTTGTCTATATCGTCCATCTTCATTTTGGTATACAATGTATAGAAATACATACAAATTTATATAATTTTGTATAGTTAGAAATATTACTTGATATAAAATGTCGAACGATAATGAGATAGATAAACTATTGGAGAAGAAGATGAGGGAGATGCTTAAGGAAATCTACAGCACTAAGGAAGAGACTTTGATATACAATGTATCTGACGCCGACTTTGAGGACCGTGTAATCATGAAGTCCCATGAAAAACCTGTAATGGTGGATTTCTGGGCACCATGGTGTGGTCCATGCCATATGCTGAGCCCTATTATAGAACGTGTTGTACATTCACTCGGGGGGAAAGTGCTTCTTGCTAAGCTGAATGTAGATGAAAATCCGGTTACGGCATCTAGATATGGTGTTATGGGGATCCCGACAGTAGCGCTCTTTATCAAGGG
>JALTNJ010000213.1 GCA_027000765.1 Nitrososphaeria archaeon
TCATCCAACAGGAAGTTTTTATATAATATTATTATCTCGACGAATAATATTTTATTGTTAATCTACTGAAAATCATTAGCAGAGCGTGAGACATCCATGAAGATTCCCATATCGAAACCAGTTATATCTGAGGATGAGATCAATGCCGTTAGACAAGTCCTATCATCTGGGTACCTTGCATATGGCACCAAGGCAAGGGAGTTTGAGAAGATGTTTGCAAGGTACATTGGAGTAGAGTACGCGATATCAATCGTAAATGGGACTGCAGCACTCCATACAGCACTCTTGGCTCTAGGGATTGGAGCAGGAGATGAGGTGATAACCACGCCATTCTCTTTTGTAGCTAGCTCAAACGCAATACTCTATGTAGGCGCTAAACCAGTTTTTGTAGATATCGATCCTGAAACATATAATATCGATCCTGAAAAGATCTTAGAGAAAATAAATAACAGGACTAAGGCCATTTTAGTCGTTCATTTATACGGACAGCCTTGTGAGATGAGGGCAATTAAGGAGATTGCGGAAGACCATGGATTATTCCTAGTTGAAGACGCGAGTCAAGCTCATGGTGCGGAATATAGGGGCTTAAAAGTTGGTAGCATAGGAGATGTTGCGACGTTCTCATTTTACGCTACTAAAAACATGACTACTGGAGAAGGCGGAATGATAACAACGAATAATGAAGAAGTATCTAAGAGAATTCGTCTCATAATCAACCATGGACAATCCAATAAATATACACATGTTTCTCTTGGATATAATTATAGGCTTACGGATATCCAAGCGAGTATAGGGATACAGCAGTTAAAGAAACTGGATAGATTAAATGAGATAAGAATTAGGAATGCAGGATTCTATAACGAAAGACTTTCGAAGCTTAGTAACGTGAAAACACCATATGCACCTAGCTATGTAAAACATGTATATCACCAGTATGTAATTCAAGTGCATGAGAGAGATGATCTAAGAGAGTTCCTAGAGGATAATGGGATTCAAACTGCGATACATTATCCCTTACCCATCTATAAACAGCCTCTCTACAGAGAATTGGGATACGATATCTATCTCGAACACGCGGAAGAGGCTTCAAAACACGTATTATCCATACCTGTACACCCTCTCTTAACCGAAGAGGATTTAAATAAAGTTGTAAATAAGATATATGAGTACTATGAAGAGGGATAAAATATTTATCCATCCTTCTGCACATGTATCTCCGGATGCGGAGATAGGAGAAGGTACAAAAATATGGCACGAGGCCCAGGTTAGAGAAGGAGCAGTTATAGGTAGGAATTGTGTACTTGGTAAATCAGTATATGTTGGTAGAAACGTTAAGATTGGGGATAATGTAAAACTGGAGAATAGGGTCTCGGTATTCCAGGGCGTTACCATAGAAGATGATGTCTTCGTAGGACCTCATGTAGTCTTTACAAATGACCTTAGGCCAAGGAGTTTCAATACTGATTGGAAGATAGTTCCTACCCTTGTAAAGAAGGGAGCCTCTATAGGGGCTAATAGCACAATAATATGTGGAATAACTATAGGGGAGTATTCAATGATCGGGGCGGGGTCAGTTGTTACCAAGGATGTACCACCCCATGCCCTTGTATATGGAAACCCTGCTAGAATAAGGGGATTTGTATGTAAATGCGGAGAGAGGCTGGTCAAGGAAGATGAGAAAAATGATTATGTAGTGATGGCATGCCCCCTATGTAAAGCTAAATATGACATTCCAAAGGATGATTACTCCAAGATCAGAGACTAATAACCTTATTTTCCTTATAGGACTCGATCGCCGCCCACAAGACCTTCATTGTATATATAGATTCGTCTATGGATGAGATTATGGGTTTATTAAGTGACACCGACTCGACGAAGGATTTAAGCTCCAGGTATAATGGCTCCTCTCTCTCAATCTCTAAAGTACGTTCTTCAGGCCTGAATTTACTCACAAACTCCCTGAAGTCCTTCCAACTCGCCCTGCCAGCTTTTAAGAAGCTCTCTATAAACCTTACTGTCTGATCCAAGTAATTTATTCTTGCATAAGACCGTGTCCCAGCAATATCCAGCTCTCTAATCTTAACAGGGGTAATCCGGCTAACCTCCACACGTCCAATAACATCATCGTCCAATAGCATAGTTATCACGGCATAATCTTCATTAGTCACTTCAGGGAGCCTAGTGAGCGCAGAAGAATATATCTGCTTAATTTTCTTACCTGTAAGATACAGCATAACATCAACATCATGTATAGCAAGATCCAAAATAACGCCACAATCGACGATTCTTGGGCCTCCTAGCCTCCGAGAAGATAATGATATTACCTCCCCTAATTCACCCTTATCGATGATCTCCTTTAACCTCAAGACCGCAGGGTTAAACCTCTCGATATGCCCAACCATAACCTTTACATTATATTTCTTCGACTCATCCCTAATCTCGTTGGCTTCCTTCAGGCTATACGAGATGGGTTTTTCAATCAAGATATTTACTTGTCTCCTAATGGCTTCTATAGCAACATCTCTATGTAGTCTAGTGGGGACTGCTATAGACACTATATCGAGAGACTCTTTATCAAGCATTTCACGATAATCAGAGTAATATTTTGCCCCATACTTTTCCACAATGGATTTCTTAGAGGTATCTACATCAGCCGCAGAAACAAGCTCTACATACCCTTCATCATTTAGTCTCCTGAAGTTTCTCAGGTGATGAACACCTATATATCCAATGCCTATGACGCCTACCCTCATCCCTATTCAAACTACAATTATAGGAGATGGAGTATAATAAACCCTAATAATGAGAAGGATGCTACATTCAGTCGATATGTTATGTTGGGAGATGTACAACCTTTACCTTTATAATACCAGCCCATCTAATTGGATAAATCTTCTTGGATACACTAACTATATGAGAGTCGATGACTCCATAAACGGCATCCTTTATAAAATCATCATCCGCCCTTCCTCCCCAGCCATCAATTACTTCAAAGACACTTCGCCTAATAGC
>JALTNJ010000214.1 GCA_027000765.1 Nitrososphaeria archaeon
CTGCTAAAGAGGCGTTGTCCAGGGCTGGGAAGCCTGATATTGACGCTATCTATGTGGGTAATATGCTTGGTATGGCTCTTGACCTACAGGGGAATCTAGGTGGGTATCTGGCTGATGAGCTTGGATATCCAGGTGTACCCGCCTTACGGATTGAGGCGTCGGGCGCCTCAGGAGCATATTCTATCGCTGAGGCTGCGAAGGCCATTAAATCAGGGTTATATGACTTTGTCTTGGCCGGGGGAGTAGAGAAGATGTCTGACTCCCTACCCAGTGAAGTCTATTATGCCCTGAACTTCTCTGAAGACATGTATATCATGAACTCGACTGGATTGACAAACGCTGGGTTAAACGCGATCTTGATGAGGCTTTATATGGAGCGTTATAATGTGGCTAAGGAGAAGATAACATATCTGGCGGTGCAGGATCATGAGAATGCTCAGTATGCTCCTCATGCACAGTTTAGGAGGCCGATTACACTTGAGTTGGCTATGTCCTCCATGACCCTAGCTGATCCCATAAACTTATTCGATGCCAGTCCAATTGGGGATGGAGCCGCATTTGTGGTAATGACTTCAAAGGAGAAGGCTAAGAGTCTAGGCCTCGATTATGTTGAGGTCGCTGGAATAGGGATATCGACAAATGTCTATTCAATAGTGGAGAGAGATGATCCACTGTGGTTTAGGGCAAGTAACAAGGCGTTTTCATCGGCATTGGAGATGGCTGGAGCCTCAAGAAGCGATGTGGATTTCCTCGAGATACATGATGAATATACAATTATGGGGGTGTTAGCCCTAGAGTCCCTCGGCTTCTCATCCAAGGGTGCTGGTGCGGAGGATGTCTGGAGCCGTAGATACTCGCTGAAGGGAGAGACCCCTATAAATACATTCGGTGGGTTGAAGGCTAGGGGTAACCCAGTTGGTGCTACAGGCGCTTATCAGGTGTGTGAGGCATTTATGCAGCTAACTGGAGAAGCTGGTGAAAATAAGGTGGAGAACGCAAAGGTGGGTGTTGTCCATAGCATGGGTGGCGTGGACAATACCTCGGTTGTATTGGTTTTGAGGAGGTGAGTGGTGTGACGGAGATTAGTGATTGGAGGAAGCGTATTGAGAGATATAGATTCCAGGGATCAGAGTGTGTAAAGTGTGGAGCTAGATACTATCCCAGTAGGATCAAATGTATTAAATGTGGTTCTGAGGAGATGAGGGATGTAGAGCTCCCGAGAAGGGGGCGTGTAGTCTCTTACACAGTCATCTATAATCCACCTAAGAAATTCAGTAAATATGCTCCCTATGCAGTGGCCCTTATCGAGCTCGAGGATGGAACCAGGGTCCTAGGCCAGTTAACCGATGTCGACTTTGATAAGATCAGGGTTGGTATGGAGGTCGAGGCAACGTTCAGGAAGCTCTATGAATATGGTGAAGACGGCCACATAATATACGGAACCAAGTTTAGGCCTGTTGTCTCATAAATTTTCTTTTGCGAACGTCCTCAGTACCCACCTAATTTTTCCAAGTAGGTCACGCCTACGCTGCTCATCACCATAGTCTATGAACTCAACCTGGGTTAGGAAACCACCTTCCTCATCTATCGTATAGATAAACCTCTTCTTAGGATCTATCTTACCCTCCTGCTCAAGCCTTAGATCCTCCTCAAAATACTTGTCCAGCTCCCTCTTAAGATAATTAACCAGCTTATGCTCTATAGGGAGCTTAAGCTCAGGCGATATGTCTATCACCACTTTATGCTCATAAATATTTATCCATGCATATTCCTTCCCATTCCATACGAAGAACCTCTCCCTTCTAACAGGCCTCTCCTCCAACTTCTCCACTTCCTCCATCACGTCAATAGCGGGTTTAAAGCTCTCTCCCTCAATCAACCTATCTAAAACCCTAATCATATTCCTCAAGTCTTCTATCTCCTTCTCCAACTCCTCGATTCTACTAGCTAGTTTCTCCCTAAGCTCCACAAGCCTCTCAAGATTAAATTCACTAGCCATGGCTATTAGTCACCCAATCCATATTATCCATAAATATAGTAGCAGAACCTGTATATCACTTTATAAGAATATGGAAAACGGCTGAAAAAATAGGGGAATAAGGGTGTAACCCTTAAATCTTCTCTAGAAACTCGCTTAAAACTTCTCTGAGCCTACCTGTATAGTCATCTAACTCGTAGGAGATGTGGATTATCGGCTTCTCTATATTGAGGTATCTCTCCAACATTGTAGGCGTGGCTGATACAACGTAGTCTGCATCTGATGAGTTTATTATCTGCTCCAGCTCCTTCATCTGCTCCCTGCTATATCCAAGTGCTGGTAGCACATCCTTCAGGTGTGTGTATTTCTTAAAGGCCTCCTTTACCGTACCCACTAGATAGGGCCTCGGGTCAATGATCTCCGCGCCATGATCCTTGGCATATAGATATGCTGCTCCGAAAGGCATCTCTCCGTGGGTCACTGTCGGGCCATCTTCTATGACTAGAACCTTCCTACCAGATATATTTATATCCTTATTAGGCTTCAGGACTATCCCCGCCTTTATAATCAAGGCTCTTTTATTGATATCCCTCGCTTTCTCAATCGCCTTCTTAACGTCCTCCTCGGGGGCGGTATTTACTTTTGTAACGACTATTACATCAGCGGATCGTACGTTCATCTCACCTGGATAGTAGGTGTCTATATGCCTCCATCTATATGGGTCGACGACTGTGATGAATAGATCCGGCTTTATGAATGGATAGTCGTTGTTACCACCATCCCATAATATCACGTCGCTATCCTTCTCAGCCTCTCTAAGCACCAGTTCATAATCCACTCCACTATATACCGTGAAGCCATTTACTATATGAGGCTCATAATCCTCCCTCTCCTCGATAGTAACATCATACTTGTCAAGGTCCTCCAAGGTCTCAAACTTCATTACACGCTGCTTAACCAGGTCTCCATATGGCATTGGATGTCTTATCACACCCGCCTTATATCCCCTCTCCTTGATCTCC
>JALTNJ010000215.1 GCA_027000765.1 Nitrososphaeria archaeon
AAGGACTGTATTGTTCGACGCCCCATGTTCTTCTGAGATACATATTGATAGAATCGGTGAGGTAAGGGAATATATTAACGACAGTGTATATAAGAGATATTCTAAACTACAAGTATCTATACTAAACAGATTATATGATATCCTTACACCTGGTTCGATCGTCTTATATTCGGTATGTACGTTCAATCCACTGGAGGCGGAATATGTTGTCATGAAGAGCCTAGAGAAGGGATATGAGGTTCTCCCCATTCCCTACATACCCCTTAAATACACGAGGGGCATCGCATCTTGGAGTGACATTGAATTCCCCCCTGATATAGAGAATACGGTTAGGATATATCCCCATTTAAACATGGAATATGGTAATCCAGGATATCTCTACATTGCCCTATTAAGGAGGTAAGGTGATAATGACATACAAATGCATGCATAATGTCCCAAGGGAAATAGGGAGGTTCTTGGTCGATAGATACGGCATTAACCCTAGGCATTTAGATGGGTATTGCTTTATAGTAGGATATGTAGGAAAGAGGCTGGAAGTTAAGGAGGTCTGGATTACTCCATGTAAGGCATGTAAGCTACTAGCATTTTCTAGGGTTATCAGGAGATGGGGTATGAAAATGCTTATTGTAACCTCCAAAGGAGAATATGTCCTTACAAATACATTTGCTCAGATTTATGGGGCATATGCTACCAAGAATATTGTTTCTATTGATGACAAAGAAGTTTTAGGAAACCTTGTAAAAAAGACCTTCATGTTAAGAGAGGAATATAGGAATAAAGTTCGTGAGATTGATCACGATGAATATCCTTATAAGCTACTTAGGTATAATGGATTGACTTTAGGTTTAGTTAAGAAACATGATAGGGGATATCTCTCGATGCTCCCTGAGAAGTTCTATGATATTACTTATCTTTAAAGCTTCCATACTTACCCTTGATAAGCTCCTTGTCTTTATCCAGTTCTTTTGAAACCCCCAGTAGAACTACCTCGTCACCCGTGTTCAGCACGAAATCATCATCAGGATTTGGTATAATAACCCCTCTTCTCTTAATGGATATTATCTTGCTAGTTAATCCAGCCCTCTTCAGTTCTGATATGTTCTTTCCATCTAGAGATGAGGGAATAGTCTCCTCACTTAGATCCAGGTTACCCCTAGATATCAAGTCTATAGCAGCCTCAGCCGCAATAGGTTCAAACACTTGGTTAGCCAGTAAACGCCCACCTAACTCGGGTATGTTAACAAGTTTAGTCACCCCTGCCTGCTTCAATACATCCTCCAGCTCCCTCTCAGAATATGCTGCTATAATCGGGATACTATTGTTCACCTTCCTGATCTTAAGTGTATGGAGTATAGTCTTTGAATGGTCATCCGACGCTATTATAATGGCTTTTGCATCTTTGATATTTATTTTACTATAGAGATTAGGATCAGCAAGGCTTCCTACAACGACATTCACCTTTTCTCTAGCTAGGTGCTTCGCTAGATCCTCATCTTCAACAACAACAAGTGGTTTTATACCATTTGCAACAATCTCCTCATAAGCGTATTTTATGTAACCATTCCATCCGATTAAAATAACATGATCCCTCAATTTTTTACCACCATCAGCTACAAAATATGAAAAAAGTGTCCGCACCACCTTCTCTTCAGTGATGAAGGATGAAATAACGGTAATAAAATATCCGAAAAGCGATAACCCGAATATCACGAGGAGGATAAATATTAACTTACCATAGATAGTTGTTGGAGTGATATCGCCAAACCCTACAGTGGAGATTACTGTTATAGTCCAGTAGAAGCTATCGAAAAAGGGTAATCCTTCAGCCATGGAAAACGTTATGGTACCAAATAGGATCAAGGCTATTAGCCCAAGTAGTGGGATGGTTGATTCCCTAATAAGTCTGAAAACTCGTTCTCTTAGGCTCATCAATAGAAAAACAACATTATACCCTACTCATAAATCTTAGTCTATCCCATAATTAAGATGGAAATGGAGAGGGGTGAAGCCTTGTGTTGCTATACAATGTTCTAATTGTTGATCTCTATCTCCTGAGCCATTCCAGACGGCTGTAGATAGAGCGTTATTATATTACCAGAAGGTGTGGCTACGTGGAAGAAGAGGTCGAATGTCCCTGTATATTCAAAGAGGGTTCCATCAGCCAGCACACCTTGTATAACTAGAGTTACGTTTAGATAGCCACCCACCGTTGCACCACCACCTGGATATCCTTTACCCTGGTTTATCTGCTCCTGGATATAATCGTAGATAAACTGTATAAAGTCGTTGGCACCACTATCTGACATGAATACGGGGTTATATACCGTTAAAGAAGTCGTCTCAAATTCGATTTCGGGACCGCCCCGTCCTGGTCGATCCTCGATCTCAAACTCATCTACATATTGTACGACTGTGCTAGGCAATATGTTTCTTGTAAAATCTAGTTCTATAGGTGTACCATTGATTATTATCTGCGTTGGATTGACAGGGATACCTATGTTTGTTGTTATAACCGGATTAGCTCCACCACTCTGTATATTACCACTAATGAAAACGAATAGATCCAAGTCCCTCCCCGATAGCTGGAGTATATTTACGGGAACCTTAGTCGTCAATTTATAGACAGGGTTAAAGAAGAACTTCTTACCGTTATCTGTGACTAATATCAGGGAATCAGCTATATTTGGAACAGGTAGACCAAGCATATCCCAGGTTACTTCAATATATTCTTGTGGCGGTATCTTTAGATTTACACTTGAGTTTAACTTTAATACTCGACCACTTACACCTTCGATCAACATTGCTGTGGAGATCTCCACCTCATGAGGCCCAAAGTTATATATCCTCAAGCCTTGAATACCAGGAGTAACATCAACTACCTCTTTAACAGTTTCTCCAATTAAGCTAACTTCTCCTGGCTTTTTTTGCGTAAAATATGAATTTACGAATATAGCGGATGTGGCCATTATCACCAGCATAACGAATATTATGCTAGC
>JALTNJ010000216.1 GCA_027000765.1 Nitrososphaeria archaeon
TCATTAGCCACCGTAATGTCTATGGTGTCGGCGCCAGTCGTGGTAGCATCCCACATGATGTCCTGAAGTAGGTTGCTGACCTGGTTGAGGCCGTCCTCAGCTGTAGGTAGTATCAGTGACAAGTTGCCTCTCACGTTCTTCAATACCTGCATGATCGGTAGTATCTCGGCGACAGCATCACCAAGGTCCTCTACAGTAGCGAGTCTCACCATCACGCTCTCGATCGCGTACTTAGCTGAGTTCAATACCTTAAGGGCCTTCCTTATCTCAACGAGTTCATTAGCATATATCGTGGCTCGGGTCCTATCGTGGTTCTTGATCGCTTCAACAACACGTGCAAAGTATCTCCTGTCCTTCTCCTTCAAGGATCTTATCGCGATATCCAGCTTCTTATTCTGACGGTCGAGTATCCTAGTAGCGTTCTCCAACTTCATCTTAATGTCTCTCTTAGGAGCCAAGGAATCTTTTATCTTGTCGGCGAATCCTCCTCGCTTGCTATTCCACATTCCACTAAAATCCATTCTCCATTACCTCCGAAAAACATAAAATCTATTTAATATTAATCAGCCTAATTTTATTAGGAGAGTGTTCCATTTTATATTGTATCTAAGGGATACAATAAGGTTGTTACAAGATTTTTTTATTTAGATACCTGGGGTGTGGATACAGACATGAACTTAGAGTTTGAAGACGATGTTATAGATAAGGTTCTCACCGACCTAGGCCTGACAAAGTATGAGGCTATGATATATAGAGCCCTGATAAAACTAGGTGAGGCCAAGGCCCTGGAGATAGCTCAGACAAGTGGAGTCCCTAGAGAGAAGACTTATCAGGTTCTCCGTGAGCTGGAGGATAAGGATATCGTTAAGAGAATTGAGGGGAAGCCTAGGAAATGGGTTGCTATGCCGCCTCACGCTATATTTGAGGATGTGATTACCGAGAAGAAGAAGACTATCACGAAGATGGAGGAGACTATAAAGGCTCTCCAGAACCTGTATGAGAAGGGGTTTAGGAGGACTGAGAGAAAGGACTTGAATGTATGGGAGATTGGGGAAAGCAGCTTCGAGGAATCCTTCTACTCAACCCTAAACTATGCCCATCTAAATATCTATGCATTATTAACACCATTCTCACTGGATAACCTGACTTATAACATGGATCTTATTAAGAAGCTGTATAAGAAGGATCTGGATATCAAAATCTTGACATGGATGTATGAGGATAACCTCCATGATATCGCTAAGATGAGGCAGTATGTAGAGGTCTATGTATTGCCGGATTATCCAAGTGACATATCATTCTATATAATCGATGGTAAGACGGGGTATATCATTAGAGATGGTAAGGAATATATTATACAGTACTCGGATTCACGTGTCGCTCATTTCATAACAGAGTTGTTCAACAAGCTTCTCCAGACGGCTATAGATGCTGAGGAGTGTATCGAGTATTGGGAGGCTGTGGAGACACTTGAGAATTCTCAGATACTATATGCTAGTGAGAATATTAGGATGCTTGATGAGATGATGAGCAATATAATAAGGGAGGAGCTGCGTAAGAATGTTGAGGATGGAGTTGTACCCGCGGCGGTTAGAAACGTCTTGAAGAAACATATCCCGAACTATGAGCATCTACATATTGAGAGTAAGATTCAGCTGGTCAATATCCTATTGAAGAAGGATCCCCTATTCAATAATATAAGGGTCTCTCTAGACATTCCCACCGAGACATTGGTTATAGATGTTTCTATAGATGGTGATCCAGAGTGGATCTATGAGGTTAGGGAATATAACCATATACTCCCGCCATCCCCATATCTAATGCTTATCCATGATGAGCTTAGGAGGATGGGTTGGAAAGAGGTCCATACTATATGGCTTGAGGATAAGAAGCCTGTTAGGCCATATGAGCCTAGGAAGATAAAGATAATCAAGAAGTATGAGAAGCCGCTTTAAAGCTTCTAATCCAAGACATCTAATATATTAAAAATATTTATGGGTTGTGGAGTTTAGAATGTGGAGGCTGATTTAGCCGCCCAAATATATGCTATTACCACAGATAATATGCTCCCCAGGAATCCTGATATCAGAGCTTCGATGATCTGCTTGTTCTGAGCAAGCAGTGAAGCTATTGAGGGGAAGGTCTCTATCATCCACGGCAATACGATAACGCCTATTATGTATATTATTATCCCAACCACGAAGCCGAATGATGCAACTAACATATACGCCGCTTTCCTACCCATAGAGTGATCACCAGAGTAACTACACAATATATTGTCTTAATATGTAAATATTATCTAAAGAACCTAATTTAAGTTTATTCACTGAGTAGGATACTATCCTCTAGAAAATAGTTTTTCCTAGGAAATATACGAGAAAAAGAAAATAAAAAGGGGTTTAAGGGGGTTTAACCCTTAAAGACCTTAAAGGTTGCTACTGCAGCAACTATCAAGGTGATTATCACGAGTACAGCTGTCGCTGTTAATAGGCTGCTTAGAGAGCCTAGTGCAGATGATAGGTCGCTGGACATTGTGCTTAGGCTGCTAGCAACGTTGTTTACATCGCCCTTGGTAGCCAAGTTATTCAGGCTACTTAGTACGCTGTCTAGCTTACCGTCGACTGAAGTTAATGTGGACTTTAGATCCGCGATGCTGGCGTCTAGGCTGCTTAGTGTGCTCTCAAGGTCGCCTAATGTGCTGACGACACTTGTGACATCAGCAGCTACTCCGTCTAAGACCGTTCTTAGGTCGGAGACAGCAGCTGCTAGGTCAGCTACGTTGGACAATAGTGTCTGCACATTTGCATCTACGTTGCCTAGTGTTGTGCTTAGGTCGGATAGGCTTGCCATTACACTGTCAAGTGCCGCTGAGACTGAGTCTAGTGTTGATGCTAAGGCCGAGATAGCGGCCATTATGTCCCTGTCTCTTAGTGAGGATACTGTGAATGTGGTGCTGTCTG